>BEIM01000006.1 GCA_002898995.1 bacterium HR36 | reverse complement strand
GCGTGTATGTCGGAAAGTAGCCGAACAGCCCAGCGCTCCAGTGAATGTCCTGCAAACAACCTTGGGAATCGTCGGGCGGTGTCAAATGGAGGTACTGGCGATACTTCTCATTCCAGGCCCCCGGCAAGTCGGCAGGAAGTAGGTCGCCGCTCACCAGCGCCTGTTCCAATTCGAAACGGATCAGGATGTGCAGGTTGTAAGTGGCTTCATCCGCTTCCACGCGAATGAGTGAGGGGCGCACTTCGTTGATGGCAAAGACGAATTCGTCCAGGGTGACGTCGCGGAGGCTGTCCAGGAAAATTTGCTGCGCCCGCGGGAAAAAGTGTTCCCAGAAAGGTCGGGACCGGCCAACCTGGTTCTCCCAAAGGCGGGATTGCGATTCATGTATGCCGAGGGAACAAGGCATACCCAGTGGCGTGCCGAAATGTTCGGGTTCGAGTCCCTGCTCATAAAGCCCGTGTCCCGCTTCATGCAGGACACCAAAAAACGCGGGGGCGAATTGCCGGGGGTTGTAACGAGTGGTTATGCGAACATCGCGGGGTCCGACGCTGCTGCAGAAGGGATGCGCCGTGACATCCAGCCGCCCAGCCTCGAAATCGAAACCGATAGCTGCCGCGGCGCTGCGGGCCAGTACTTCCTGCAAATGCACGGGGTAATCCCGTTCGAGGATATCGCGCCGCGGTGTGCGATTGGTTCCCTGTACCTCGCTCATGATCTGCACTAACTCCTGCCGTAGTGTGCCAAACAAGCGCCGCAGGTTTTCGCTGGCCTCGCCAGGCTCATACTCTTCGAGCAAGGCATCGTAGGGAGTAGTTTCGTAACCAACGGCCTCCGCTTCTTGGCGTTTGAGCTGCACGATACGCTCCAGATGCGGGCGGAAACTGGCGAAGCTATTGATGCGGCGAGCCTGTTCCCACGCCTGCTGGCCGAGCGTCGTGGCGCGGGCCAGTTCCTCGACGAGGCTCCGAGGCAGTTTCTTGGCGCGTTCATAAGCGCGGCGGATTTCCCGCAGGACCGCAGCCTCCACCGAATTCGCCTGCTGTGCCGCAGGGAGTTCGGCAGCTTCGGCGAGAAGCTCGCCCGTCAGCGGGTCCGTGAGCATCTCGTGCGCCAGCCGAGCTAAGCAGGCCAGTTGCTCGGCACGGTAGCTGGCGCCTGCGCGGGGCATGCACGTGCGTTCGTCCCAGGCCAACAGGGCTGCGCTGCTCGTAATCAGCGCCCGTTCTTTTTCCCGCCGGATCAGTTCCGCGTACGCCTGCTGGGGTGTGCGTGTCATGACCTACTCCTGCAAGCCTAGACCCATGCTCAGGATAAATCCCATGCGCATGCGTCAGGCTAGTTTGCAGCGCGATTATTTCGGTGTCCAGTTGGGGCCAAGGTCGAGGATGTTTTGAAACTCACTGAGGGCTTTTTCAGCAGGCCTCAAGGCTGGCCCCAAGCCACCGCCTGGGCCCAATGGCAAAGGCACGGGAACTGTAGGCGGGCCGATTATTACGATATTGTGCCGTTTGAGTAGTTCCCGATATTTGCGGGCGTTCAAGTCGCGGAGCTTGGCCAGCAGCTGTGGGTCGGGTGGCGGCATTTGTCTGGCCTCAGTGATCAGCGCCAGCAATTCCTTGTTGACCGCCTGCATCCGCTCGGCGAAAAGTTGTGCCTGGGGTGGCGGCAGCAGCCGTACTCCACCCACGCCGGGGGCGCCGGCCTGTGTCTGTTTGTAAGCTACCCACATCTCCTCAGCAAGTTGCCAGATCCGTTCGACGATTTTCTCGTAGCGTTCGGCCTGGGGATTCTGACCAAGTGCAGCGCCAGATTTCGCGGCAGGATTACTGCCAGTGGATTCTGGAGCGGTGCCTCCGCCTGGCAGGGGTGAGGTAACCGCCTTATTGGGCGGCGGTGGTGCATTCGGTGGGTTAGGCTGTGGCTGAAACTGATTCACCTGCCGAGCCGGGCCAGCTTGCTGCATGGCTGCGGGGCGTTCGAGCATCGTCACCGCTACGAAAGCTACAATCAGGCCGAGTAGTCCCAGGCCCAACGCGCCTCCCACAATTATCAGAAAAAGCGTGCTTTGTTCAGAGGGCCGCCGCTTGCGCCCAGGCTGCCCGTAAAAATCGTTGTCCTGATCTTCTTCGTCTTCATACACGTCATCGTCCACCACCTCCACGTCTGACAACGCAGAGCCTGCGGATCGTGGGGAAACGCGCAAGCGGAAATGCTCCCCACAGTTCGGACAGATGATCTCCTGGCCCGGACTACCTCGGACAATGCGTAAACGTTTACCACAACCCGGACATGCTACTAGACTCCCTGACATAGCAGACCTCCCAGCAATTACGAAAAGGTGGCACATTCTGCCGTTAGCTTACGCCCTCCCTGGCCCAGGTGCAACCAGCCCATGACTGCCGATTGCACCTGGGGCGGCTCGGCCTTATGCTGAAATAAGAGGCGTCTTCTTCTTTTGTACAGCGATGGCTCTGGACGTCTTCACGGGGACGGAAAGCCTCGCGGAGGGTTCGTGCTTTATGTGCGCTTTGGAACTTCATTTGGTCATTTCAGGAGGTGAGTCATGGCAGAACGCATCGGTGAGTTCCAGGTGCTGGGCGAACTGGGTAAGGGGGCCAACAGCACTATCCTGCACATCCGCCGCAGCGCAGACAGTAAGCAATACGCGCTGAAGATCGTGCCCATCTCCGACCCCGACGATTGCAAGTACCTGGAACAAGCAGAACACGAATTCCGCATCGCACAGAAGCTCAACCACCAAAACCTCATCAAAATCTATATCCTGGAAAAAGTGCCGAAGTGGTTGTTTTTCGGGGTCAAGGAGGTGCGGTTGTTGATTGAATACGTGCCGGGCAAGACGCTCGATAAGCAACGCATTCTGCCGTTTCCAAAGCTGGTGCAGGTCTTTGAACAGGTGGCCAGCGGACTGGCGTACATGCATCGCCGCGACATTTACCACGCCGACCTCAAACCTGGCAACATCATGCTGGCACGCACTGGCGTGGTGAAAATCATTGATTACGGCCTGGCCTGGACGAAAAACGAGCTCAAACACCGCATCCAGGGCACCCCCGAATACATGGCGCCGGAGCAAGTCAAAGACCGTGTCGTCAACGAACAAACCGATATTTTCAATTTCGGAGCGACGATGTATCGGCTGTGCACCTGGAAAAATATTCCCCAGGTGATGGACGACGCGGGCCAGGTTATTCCGCAGCAGATTTGGGAGCGGCAGTTGCTGCCCGTCCGCCAGGCTAACCCTGCATGTCCTCAACCCCTGGCAGAGTTGATTCATCAATGTTTGGCCTACAAACCCCACAAGCGTCCCGAAAGCATGACGGAAGTCCATGAGCGCTTGCAGGAATTGGTGGAAGCGTTGGTCACCGATCCCGTGGACCGCCTCGACGCCCTAGAATGGATAGATGAATCCTGACCGCCGTGACCCCCAGTGCGAGTAGCGCAATCATGGAGGGTAGGCGTGGGTTACGCACCGTCAGCGGTGAGCAAGGGGCCGGGCATGCTGGCGGGGCGGTCGGGTGTTCCAGCTCACAGGGATTTCGGCATGGCGCGGTACCGGGACCGCGAACACGTTATCGCTCTACGCAAGCCGCAGTTAGTGCAACTGCTGCTTCGATATCCCGGTTGTCCAACCACGACAGACGAGGAACACTTTCGGCAATTCTGCCGGTTGGTGGAAGCCATTTTCCACTTCGAGTTTCATAGCCGGTGCGAACGGCTCAAGGCTCTTTACGCCCCATTTGACCCGGATATCGTTGTGGATTACACGCTGCCGACCACGGTGGAGCTGGAGCCGGTCAGGCGAGACCGTGAGGCGAAGGCTGCGGCCGATGGTTTGCCCGAACACACTGGCAGCCACAGTCCAAGCCCGCACGCCAATGCCGGCGGCACGCACCAGGCTTTGAACAGGCGTGAGCAAATCGCTGCCATTTTGCAGGAGGTGCGCTCGCTGCTGGAGCGGGCCAATTTTGTCCGCCTGGGGCCACAGGCCTTGGAAGAAGCGATACGGCAGCCAGGCCGATGGGGGCTCAATTTCGAGGTCAACTTCGACCTTTTCGAAACGCTGGAGCTATACGTCCGCGGCGACACTGTGGAAAAGGAAAAGGTGCCTGCGCGGCTATTCGGCTGGATCCGCGAACGCCAGGTCGAAGTCCCCGTGTATCAGCGTTTATTGCTGGTGGTGCGCTTCCGACCGGATGCCCCCGTGCCTCCTTTCGTGGACAAGAATTGCCTGTACCTGAAGTTATTCAAAGACGTGCCCAAGAACGATTTGGAAATGCTTATTCCTGGTACCGAACCACGGATTCGCCCGCTGGATGGCTTGAAGATCGGCCTACCGCTTCTGGCGGGCCTGGCCACCTGTCTATGGAAACTGGTCATGGGCGCAGCTCTCACCCTGGCGAGCGGGGTTGCAGGCGTCTTAGCCTGGCTCGGCCTGATCGGTGCTCCCATCAGCTACGGCGTCCGCTCCTATTTTGGTTACGTCAGCACACGCCAGAAATACCATCTCACCGTAACGCAATGCTTGTTTTTTCAGAACCTCGATAACAACCTCGGCGCCCTTGTCCATTTGATTGATGAAGCCGAGGAACAGGAATTCCGCGAGACAGTGCTGAGCTGGTTTTTCCTGTGGCGCTATGCGGGGCAGGACGGCTGGACTGCCGACGCATTGGACGACACGATCGAGCAATATCTGGAACAGCACGCCCGACTGTGTGTGGATTTCGAGATTGAGGATGCCCTGGCCAAGTTGCAGCGGCTCGGCCTGGCTCAGCCCGATGATCAGGGGCGCTGGCACGCGGTTCCCTTGTTAGAGGCATGCCAACGGCTAGACGAGATCTGGGACAATTATTTTCGCTACCATCGCAATCTCCTATGATAACGCCTCGACTGTCGGCACCCGTAGGCCGATGACTGGCGAGACGAGCGGCCTTAAGGCGTGCCGGTGTCGAGACCCCGGCGGAGGAAGACATGTCGGCAAGCTCAGAAATACTCGTGGGCGTGGTGATGGGAAGCAAATCGGATTGGGAAGTGATGAAGTCGGCGGGGGAAACGCTGCGCCGCTTTGGCGTGCCCCATGAATGCCGTGTCCTGTCGGCCCATCGCACGCCGGAAGCACTGGTGCAGTACCTCCGCGAGGCGGAAGCCCGGGGAGTGCAGGTGTGGATCGCCGCTGCGGGCGGCGCCGCCCATTTGGCGGGTGTCGTCGCCGCCCATACGGTGTTGCCTGTTCTCGGTGTCCCCATGCAGACCGCCACTTTGGGCGGGCTGGATTCGCTGCTAAGCATGGTGCAAATGCCGGCCGGGGTTCCCGTGGGCACGCTGGCCATTGGCAAAGCTGGCGCCACCAACGCCGCTCTCTTAGCGGTGGCCATTCTCGCCACTTCCCGGCCAGAGTTGCGCCAGAAACTCCTACAATACCGCGCCGAGCAGGCGCAAAAGATACTCGCAGAAACCCTAAGCTGATGCGTCGGTCCTTAGCGCAGCTGAGGGCAGGTTCGCATTAAGCCCGGCTGCGAGGAGTCCCAGGCCGGTCGCCGCTATTTTGGCGCCGTGCGTCCCGGCGGATTGCGCAGCAAATCGCGCAGTTGCTTTTCGACCTCAGCATATTCAGGCCGGCCCGCCAGGTTAGTCAACTCTGCTGGGTCTTTTTCGTAATCGAACAGTTGCACGCCCGCTTTGCCCTCAATCCATTCCGTATAGCGATAGCGCTCGGTGCGCACCGTGCGTCCCATACCCTTGCCTCGAGTCACCTGCGTGTAGGCAGCTTTTTCCCACTTGGCTCGCGGGTCGTCCAGAAGCGGCCGAAGACTGCGACCTTCCAGATGATCGGGCAACGGAAGACCGCACAGATCCGCTAAGGTCGGATACAGGTCCACCAGTTCCACGGTGCGCAGGCAGCGCTGACCATTGCCGCGAGCTTTCGGCACCACGATAATCAGCGGCACTCGTGCCGAGTTTTCAAATAAGCTCCTCTTCTGCCACAGCCCATGCTCGCCCAGATGATAACCGTGATCGCTGGTAAAGACGATGATGGTACGGTCGCGCAAACCCAGACGCTCCAGCGCCTCCACGACTCGGCCAACCTGGGCATCCATGAAGGTCACCGCCGCATAATACGCCTGAATGGCTTGCTTGCGCAGATCATCCGACATCTTGTCCTGCTCGGAGAGCGCGCTGGCGAACGCCGCCGCTGGACCCTGTTTGCGGTGATCGGGCGGTACATAGGGAAGCACGATTTTCTCGAGTGGATACAGGTCGAAATACTTCTTCGGCGCGACATAAGGCGTGTGGGGCCGATAGAAACCCACCGCAAGGAAAAACGGGCGCTGGCGGTGCTGTTCCAGCAATTTGATGGCTTGGGTGGCCCCAATACCATCGGTCTGTTCTTCGTCACTGCCTTCGGCAGCCATCCAGCTGAGCGTACCCCCGAATTGGCCAGGAATGAGGCTGAAAATCTTCGCTTCCTCGCGCTTGTCCCGACCGATGGGATTGACCACCTGATCCCAGGAGGGCTTATCATCCAGGCCATCTGTGCCGATCTGCGTGGGTACGCCTTAATGGTAGAGCTTACCGACCCGCCCTACCCAGTAGCCGTGCTTGCGGAACAATTGCGGCAAGGTGACGACCTCGGGATGATGTTTGCGGAAATGCACAGAGTTATCCACCACGCGCGTTGTGTCAGGCCGCATCCCTGTGAGAAACGAAGCGCGGGACGGGTTGCAGAGCGGAAATTGACAGTAAGCCCGGTCAAACACGACACCTGCTTGCGCCAGTCGATCTATGTGCGGCGACTTCACCAACGTGTGCCCATAACAGCCCAGCACATTGCACAAGTCATCTGAAACGATAAACAAAACGTTGTATCGTTCCGCGGCACGCGCAGCATTAGGCGACGTCAAAAACGCCGCTGCTGCCACCAACGCCAACAGGCTCACCGCTAGCAGTTTCCGCATACCCTTCATGACCGATTCTCCTTGCAGTTTGACCATTGCGACCTTCTATTCCATTGGTAATGGGCTTTCTTAGAGTGGCCTTCCACCGTGCTCTGCCTACTTTCCAGGGCAACTTATACAAAGCCACGCAAGAATCAATCACTTTTGCAACACAGGATGCTTTCTTAAAGCAACTACTACCAGGAGGCCCATTCAGCGCGAAGCGTTGTACAGTTCCTGAGCGCACAGGGCCACCCCTGCCAAGAAGATGCTGGTGAAGTGGTCAACTAGCGCCTGACAGATCCCTGGTGTGAAATCAAGCTGCCAATCCAGTATCAGTCCGTGATCGTTACTGTAATAAGCACGGGGCCACCTTTTTTCGACGTTCCAATTATTAGCGACTTCAACGGGTGAACGGTTTCGTGGCAGAATGGCGGCCGGGAGCAAGGCGAGCATTACATAAATCTGTTGACTGGTATGGAGGACGATGTGAAGGCATTCTCCAGGTAACCGAGGATCAATTTGAAAAAGGGCGATAAACTCACCGTCCCTGCCGCGGAGAAACTTGATATCGTGGCGGCGCAGATACTCGCCGATCATCTCAGAGTTGAAGGACTTGACTTTATAGCGACTGCTCCAAAATAGCGGCAAGTTATTGCTCCTTTTTAGCTGAAAGGTGATGTCATTCTTGATGCAGGTAGCGGGTCCGTAGAGTGCCTTCCAAGAGTGCGGCTTGAAAGGTGCGTTGCCAAGGCCTTTGGAAGTTAAACGCAGGTTAGGTCCGAGGCGTAACAATTTTTTTTGGACGTGCTGCCATTGCCCAGGGCGCTTAAAGGGGATCTGGGTTTGTTTTGTTTCACGACTGGGTTCACCCTATGCTGCCTGGTGGAAACCCTGACCGCGAGCATCGCTCTCTTGAGTGCCGAGGTGCGCCACGAATTGGCATAGGGCCACCCGAAATCGCGTTCTGCTAAACCGCAGGGCGTTGCGGCGGCAAGTTTCGCGGCGAAAGAGGTGGCCGTGGGCTTCGAAACGTAGAATGGCTTCGCACAGGGATTCGACTGTGGGCTCGCCGAACCACAAACCCGTTGGCTGGTCGCTGTGTTCAGGAGGGATGACGGTCTCGGTGGCGCCGCCACGTCCCAAAGCGATCACCGGCGTCCCGCAGGCTTGCGCTTCCACAGGCACCATGCCGAAATCCTCTTCTCCCGGGAAGATCAGAGCGCGGCAACGCTGCAAATGTTCCCGCACCAGTTCATCCGGCAGCCAGCCAGCAAAGCGGACGGTCGGCCCAGCGATCGCCCGCAACCGCTTGGCTTCGCTGCCGGTGCCAATAATCAGCAAATCGCGCCCCAAGCGCGTACACGCCGCCACCGCCAAGTCTATCCGCTTATAGGGCACCAACGCCCCAACGACTAAGTAATACTCGCGCCGCGGCACTGCGGCCGGCCGATAAAAATCCGTGTCCACTGGTGGGTAAATGACGGTACTAGCGCGGCCGTAACATTCGCGAATCCGCCGTTGCACGGTCTGACTGTTCGCGATGAAATAATCCACGTTGCCGGCGGTGCGGCGATCCCAGGTTTGCAGGGCATCCAAAAGCCCGTCGCGCGCCCGGGCCAGCCAGTTGCGCGGTGCGGGAAAATACTCGCGGCGCATGTGCCAGACGTAGCGCATGGGCGTGTGGCAGTAACAGACATGGATCGTCCTCGGGGCAATGGCCACCGCCTTGGCGGCAGCGTGGCTGGAGCTAATGACCAAATCGTAGCTGCCCAAACGCAGTGTGCGTGCTGCCAGCGGATACAGCGGCAGCAACCAGCGATAGTAGCGATGCACCGCCGGCAAATGGCCCAGCCAGCTCACCTGAATCCGGCGATTTTCGATGACCGGATGCGTGCTGCCAGGGCGGTAAAACAGCGTGTACAGATCCGCCTGAGGAAACAAGCGACATAACTCTGCCAGCACTCGTTCGCCACCCCGATACGCCAGCAACCAGTCATGCACCAGCGCCACCCGCAGGTTTTGGCTTGCTTGCATGGCAAATACTTCCCTGTCCCAGCCGATTCCTGTATCGTGCTCGCCACCGGCAAAGCGCGGGCAGCCGCCCTGGGGTTTTCCCAGTTCGATGCGAAGCTGGCCGACACGCCCGCAGCGTCAATTGAGCGAAGGTTCGCCGCGAATGCCGCCTTCGCTGGTGAGCTGGACACCTTCGCCCGGGCCAATCTCCGCCAGCAACCACTGCCGCAGTTTTTCCAGAGAAATCGGCTGGCGTGGCGGTTGCCGTTTATATGGGTGGCTCTCGGTTTGCACAAAAACGAAAAGCTGCAAATCGCTGCGGTATTCCACTTCGTACACGCGCCGCAAATTGAAACCCGCTCGCTTCAACCGATAGGCAATCCACGCTCGCCGACGTTCGGCCGGCACACGCTGCAGCATCGCTTCAGTAATCACACACCGCTTCATATTACCTATTGTATTTCGCTCCCATCGGCTCGCAAGGCCGGCCGCCAGGCATCACACTTTGTGGCATGGCGCAGTGGCGACTTGACGTGCTTAGCCGCGTTAGTATTACAATTTGCACCAAGCGTAATAACAAAGGAGCGCACACGATGTTCCCTATGCCGACCCTTCCCAGAGACCGACATCTTCGCCGGCGCCAGGCTATGACGCTGGTGGAACTGCTGGTGGTAATAGCGATCATCGGCCTGCTCCTGGGGCTGCTTTTGCCGGCCATCCAGCGTGTTCGGGAAGCCATGAACCGCATGCGCTGCGGATCCAATTTGCGACAAATTGGCATCGCCCTGCACCATTTCCACAACGATTATGGCCGGTTTCCACCCGGCTACCTTTACGCTTTCAGTCCCCAGGGCAACGCTCTCGGACACGGTTGGGCTGCTCATTTGCTACCTTACATCGAACAAGATGCGTTGCACCGCCAGATTAACTGGCAGGCCCCAATCTGGGATAACTCTAACACCGCTGCCCGCATGCAACACCTGCGGATCTACTTATGTCCAACCGATGGGCGTTCTGCCAACCAGTATGTGGAGATGGGATCAGAGCAGTACGCGATGGCCTGCTATGTGGCTTCGTTTGGTCCAGGAGACATGGACGACAATCCAGAGGACGACCGCGGCGTCTTTTTCCGCAACAGCCAAACACGTATGGCGGATATCCTCGACGGAACTTCCAACACCCTGTTTGTCGGTGAACGCATCAACGGCCCGTTCCTTTCGCCGCACAGTCACGGCGTCCATGTTTATTATGAAACCACCTGGATTGGAGCAGTCCGTGAGATTACCGATCCCGAGGACGATCATGCGCATATGGTGCTGTTCCAGACTGGCCATCTGCCCAATGCTCCCGATAGCGATGACCGGGATGTCGTCGCGGCGCATCGCCAGGGTGCGTAATTTCTCTTCGGCGATGGCTCCGTGCATTTCCTCCGCGCCACCATCAGCCTCGGCGTTTATCAAGCCCTCAGCACCCGCGCTGGGTTCGAGCCCATCAACGCCGCTACAGCCTGGCAGTAGCTTGCGTGTGCCGACTCAGTGCGCTTTTTCGGCTGCGTGTGGCGCGGCTGCTGAGCCGATCACTGCGGTTAGCCCCGTGTCGCTCGCCAAAACGGCGCACGCTCTGTACCCCAGGAGGGCGGATCTCAACTTGCCGCGGGACGCTAACACGTGGGCTCAGTGTGAGCCTCGCTATGAATTGGGAAGCGCGCTTGCAAGACGACGCCGCCGTGGCACGGGCGCCTGCCACCGGGGCGTTGGCGAACGCCGTTGCAAAGCGTTTCCGCAATCACGGGGGGCTGACGAGCGCCGCTCCTGGTGCCGTTCGCACAACTGCGTGAAAGGCGCGTTCCGCTGCAGTGCGGTTTTGTGCCCCACCGCGAGTTGACGCCCACGGCTCCTAGTGGCTCCGTGCCACGGCGCTATCGGAAACGGGGTAAATTCTGCTGAAAAGCTTTCTAGGAGTGGGGGACGGCGGGGCTGGTTACGATTAAAATTGGGCGAAGATGGCAACGGTCTCGAGGCGGTCATGCTTTGGCTGAGCTTGATTCTGGTTTTGCTGCTGATAGTAGTCCACGCGGGCGCTGATGATACTTTAGTAGCCCAACCTATCAGCATGTTCCGAGAAAACGTGGATCCGTTCCTCGGCTACGGGATCTTTGCATTGCTCCTGGCCATCGCTGGACTTGCGCTATATACGTCAGCGAGGGCGCGGCGGTGAGGCGAAACCACAGTTCTTGGTTTCGCGACGCTGTTGCTTTTTGTAATTGCCGCGACTCCTTCGCTAAACCCTTGGCACTCGGCGTGCGTTGCTGTGCTCATTCTGCTCATGTATTACTATTTTGCGTTCTTTCTGTCTGATAGTTTGTGGCTGGCGCTGCATTTGGTGAGTCCGATCTTGTTGGCCGTGCTGACTGGAGTCCATAGTTACGGGGCGTGGCAGAAAGCTGTGCTACTGTACTTCCTCGGGCTGGCCAACGTCCATTACTATGTGCGCTGGTCGCAGATCAAGCGTGGCGCGCCAGCAGGGCGCTCGACGGTAGAGCGCGACCCACTGTGGAGCAAGCGGCGAAAAGTATATGTGCTGACGCCAGGTAAGACATGGGCTCGGAAAGACCGAAGCTGATTGGACCGGTATGTGGAGCTCGTTGCGGCTTTCGTCGCAGCTCGATCGTTAGATGCCACTGCCCAGTAGCCTTTGATACATTCGCCATCTGAGCTAGGAGCCGATTAGCTCAGCCATGTCCCGGTTCCGCATGCACGGGCAAGGCAGCAACCAGCTCAAATAGGCCATTTGCAAATTCCAATAACCCAGCCCAGCTACGGAAAGTCAGCTCAATAGGTGGAAAAGATTGGCTACAATTGGCGATAACCATCCCTACGGCTGACACGCATGGCACCAGTCAGCAGGGACAAAAGCACGGGGGGCGGAGCACGGAAGCCTTCAGGGAAGCGGTTACTTCCGTGGCCGATGGCCGCTTAGTGGGGATCACGCGAGCATTTTGGTGATGACGCGGCCGCCGATGTCGGTGAGGCGAAAATCGCGGCCCTGGAAGCGGTAAGTAAGTTTGGTGTGGTCGAAGCCAAACAGGTGCAGGATGGTCGCGTGCAGATCGTGGACGTGAATTGGATCCTCGACGACATTCCAACCGAGTTCGTCGGTTTTGCCGATGACCTGGCCCCCCTTGATGCCGCCACCTGCCAGCCAGATGGAGAAGGCGAAGGGATGGTGATCGCGGCCGGAAACGCTGGTAAAGCCGGGACGGTTTTCGCCGAGCGGAGTGCGGCCAAATTCCGAGAGCCAGATGACCAGCGTGGAATCCAGCAGACCCCGCCGCTTCAGGTCTTTGAGGAGGGCGGCGATGGGCTGGTCGGCCATTTTGCAGTTGAAGGCCAGCTCTTTATCCAGGTTGCTATGGTGATCCCAGGAGGCGTGGAAAATCGAGACGAAACGGACGCCACGTTCGACTAGTCGGCGAGCCAGCAGGCAGTTGAGCGCAAAAGAGTGATACACGCCCCGTCCGCCACCCCGGGAACTGGTGCCATCATCGTTGCGGAACAAGCCGTACATCTCCAGCGTTTCCTTGGTTTCGTTGCTGAAATCGAGCAATTCTGGAGCAGCGGCCTGCATGCGGAAAGCGAGTTCGTAAGCAGCGATGCGGCTCTGAATCTCTGGGTCGCGGGCGACACCGCCATGCAGTTGGTTCAGATCACGTAGTGCCGCGATGGTCTTTTCCTGCATGCCGCGCGTCAGGCCGGGCGGATTGTTCAAATTCAGCACCGGTTCGCCCTGGTTGCGGAAGAGCACGCCGGCATAACTCGTCGGCAAAAAACCGCTGGACCAATTGGAGGTGCCGCCGCTGGTGCCGCGCCCGGCTGTCAGCACAACATAACCGGGCAGATTCCGCGATTCGCTTCCCAAGCCATACACCAGCCACGAACCCATGCTCGGTCGCCCGAACTGCGTGGAACCCGTATTCATCAGCAACTGGCCAGGATGGTGATTGAACGCTTCCGTCCACATCGAGCGGACCAGGCAGATGTCATCCACGCACGTAGCCAAGTGCGGCAGGTAATCGGAAAGCTCCATACCGCATTGCCCGTGCTTAGTGAACTTGCGCGGGCTGCCCATGATGGTCGCGGTGTCTTTCTGGATGAAGGCAAAGCGGACGTTCTTGACAAGCGATTCGGGGAGCTTCTGGCCGTGCAGCTCGTTCAGTTTCGGCTTGGGATCGAACAGATCGAGCTGGCTCGGCCCGCCTTCAAGATAAATGCAAATGCAGTTTTTCGCTTTGCCCGGGAAATGGCCGGGGCGCGGCGCCAGTGGATTGATCCGGCGATCGAGATAGGCTTCTTCAGCCAGGAGCCGGTCCTCACGGAGCATGCTGGCCAGAGCTAACAGGCCAATACCTCCGGCGGTCGAGGTCAGGAACGAGCGGCGGGTTTGTACGAGAAACTCTTCCCAGGGCGTCATGCTTCGCTTCCTCCACATCTGCCGGCAGCGATTTTCTTTTTGGGGTTTATTCGCGGGTGATGAATTCATCGAGGTTCAGCAGCACACGGGCGACACCGACCCAGGCCACTGCTTGCGGCAGCGGGACATTCGCGGGTCGGTATTGGCCGAGCAGAACCTCGGAGGCTTTCGGATCGCGTTCGGCCTCAGCAACAAATTCATGCCAGAGTGTTTCCAGTCGGCTCAGTTCGCTGGCGGTGGGTTCGCGGGTCAGGGCAGTGCGAAAAGCCAGACGCAGCCGATCCCGCAACTCACCCGGGCGTTCTGCCCATTGTTTGCCGAATGCCTGCGCACATTCGACAAAAACCACGTCGTTGAGTAGCGTCAGGGATTGCAGCGGGGTGTTCGACCGCTCGCGTTTCATGCAACAGACATTCGAGTCGGGAGCATCGAACAGGACCAGGGTCGGGTAAGGGCTGGTGCGCTGGAACCAGATATACAGGCCGCGACGATAACGGTCTGGGCCGGTGCTTTCCACCCAGCGAGCACTGCCCGCGTAAGTCAACTCGGAAATGCCAGGCGGTTGTGGTGGGCGTACACTCGGGCCACCAATACGCCGCACCAGCAGGCCGCTTACTGCCAGGGCGTTGTCGCGGATCACCTCCGCTTCCAGCCGCAACCGATTCTGCCGGGCTAATAGCGCGTTATAAGGATCACGTTGCTCCAGCTCCGGCCGATATGCTGACGATTGCCGATAGGTCGCCGAGGTAACGATTAGCCGGTGGAGCTTTTTCAGGCTCCAGCCTTGGCGGATAAACTCGCTGGCTAGCCAATCGAGCAATTCGGGGTGGGAGGGCTTTTCCCCCTGGGTGCCGAAATCGTTGACCGTCGGCACAATGCCGCGACCGAAATAGCGCTGCCAAATCCAGTTGACAGTAACCCGCGGGGTGAGCGGATTGGCAGGATCGACGATCCATTCCGCCAGATCAAGTCGGTTGGGCGGGTTGTGTTTCGGCTGGAACGGATGCAAGACCGCGGGGGTTCCCGGCTGCACTTCCGCTCCCGGTCGCAGAAAATCGCCGCGAATCAGTACATGTGTTTTCCGCAACTGGCCCAGCCGCAGCGTTTGGGCATGCGTCACGGTGGGTTTATTGCGATCGTGGGCCTGCAATTTTTTGTTCAAAGCTACCAGCGTAGCATCGCTGGCCGCGAGGTGGTCCAGGAGCACTTGCGTCTGGGCCTCGGTGCGGGAAGCCGGGGGCGTCTGGAGCACTGCCTGCACATTCGCGGGCAACTTGGAGCGTGCGGCGTCCGTCAGTTGTGCTTCCCAATTGCCCAACTGCTGGCGGAGTTCTTGTCGGCGTTTCTCCAGCGCTTGCAGCAACTCCTGACGCTGACGTTCATGCGCAGCCAGTTTGGGGCGCAGTGCTTCTTCTTCGCCTGGCATGGGGGCCGGGATATCCACCTCCTGGTCGTTGTTGAAGAACGCGAAAATCTGATAAAACTCCCGCTGCGTGAACGGATCATATTTGTGGTCGTGGCACTGGCAGCAGTTCATAGTCGTACCGAAAAAGACGGCAAAGGTCGTATTCACGCGATCCACCACCGCCTCGACGCGGAATTGCTCCTGATCCACGCCCCCTTCCCGATTGGTCAACGTGTTGCGATGGAAACCCGTGGCTACCTTTTGCTCGATGCTGGCATTCGGTAGCAAGTCGCCTGCCAGTTGCTCGATGACGAACTGATCGAAAGGCTTGTCCTGATTCAGCGCGTCAATCACCCAGTTGCGCCAGCGCCAGGCCCAAGGTCGGCCCAGGTCTTTCTCATAGCCGTCGCTGTCGGCATAGCGGGCCAGGTCGAGCCAGTGCCGGGCCCAACGTTCCCCGTAATGCGGCGAATTGAGCAAACGATCGACAGCACGCTCGTAAGCCTCGGAACTACTGTCGCGGAGGAACGCCTCGATTTCTTCCAGTGTGGGCGGCAAGCCGGTCAGATCGAGACTCACCCGCCGCAGCAGCGTCAATCTGTCGGCTTCCGGCGAGGGCGCGATGCCTTCCTGTTCCAGCCGCGCCAGCACAAACGCATCAATCGGATTGCGCACCCAGGCGGTATTCTTCACCGCGGGAATTGCCGGTCGCCGAATCGGCTGATACGCCCAGTGATCCGAACGCAAAGCCGTCGGGCCTGCGGCAGGTTTCGGCCAGTGGGCCCCCTGATCAATCCAGGCCCGCAGTTTGGCAATTTCTTCCTGGGAAAGCGGCTTACCACCTTCAGGCATTTTCAAATCCGGGTCGCTGCCATCCACGACCCGAATCAGCCGGCTCTTCCGGCTATCGCCCGGCACAATGACAGGGCCAGAGTTACCGCCCTTGAACGCTAGGTCCGGATGGTCCAGACGCAATCCGCCCTTGGCTTTGCGCGGGCCGTGGCAGGAGAGGCAATGCTTAGCGAAAATCGGCTGAATATCCCGCTCGAACTGGATCGCACTCGCTTCCCGAGCACGGCTCGGCGCCTCCTTTGGCGATTGCGCAGACGCCCAGGCTAGCAAGAGACCTAATCCCCACAGCCAACTCAGTACCAGCATGCGCATGGCGTTTGTCCTCGCAACTTTCCGGCAGGCAGGTTGGTATTCGGCAGGCTTTGCTGCTATGTAGTTTATCGGAAATCACACTCGGCGGCAACTGTTGCCCTGCGTGGGATGGGAACTTTTTCGCCCCTGGAACGTCGAAATTTCAGAATCAGTCTCGCTGACGGCGACGCAGTGGCATAGCATAAGCTGGGAGCGCAAGGCGGAAGCCTAGGCTCCATTTGCCATCACCTCAGGTCGGGAGGAAAAATCATGCGGACATGGAACCTTGTGACTCACAAGCGCTGGCTGTGGTTGGGGATGGCAGCCGCGCTAGGGTTGGCCTTGCTTCTGGGACAACCGGTTTCGCATGCTGAGCAGCTCCCGCCTGGGAGCGGTTCGCTCGTGGATGATGACATTATCAACCTGATCAACACGACGCTGGAAAAAGCGTGGGCGGAGAACAGTATTGAGCCTTCCAAAGCCGCCACCGAACACGAATGGTTGCGGCGGGTGTATCTCGATGTGGTCGGGCGTATTCCCACGGTGGCGGAAATTGAATCTTATATGAAAATGCCGACCGCCACGCGCCGCAAGCAAGTCGTGCAAATGCTGGTGCGCAGTGATGACTATGCCGACAGCTGGGCGAGCATCTGGACGGTCTGGCTGTTGACGCGCACCAGCCCGCCAGGAATTAGTCGCGCTAAGTTGCATGAATGGCTCGCTGAAGCCTTCGCCGTCAACAAACCCTACAATCAGATGGTCAAGGAGTTGATCACTGCCCAGGGCAAGTGCGATGAAAATGGCCCGGCGAACTTTATCGCCGCCTGGGTTGGTGAACCCGTGCCCGCCGACAATCGTAGCCGCGATGGTTACTTCGACATGGTGCCGCTTACCTCCCGCATTACCCGCGTCTTTCTGGGCACTCAGGTGCAGTGCACGCAGTGCCATAATCACCCATTCATTGACTCGCGCAAGCAGGATCAGTTCTGGAAATTCAACGCTTTCCTCCGCCAGGTGCGCCGCGAGCCTGCGGTGATTCAGGGCAACGTGAAAAAGACGGTGGGCCGCTTCTACACCATCGAGGAAGATCCCAATGTCAATCCTAGTGCAGCGGTCTTTTACGAACAGCGCAATGGCTTGATCTTGCGTGTGGCCGCCGGTTACCTCGATGGCACTCGCCCGGATAAGCTCGAGCCTGGCAAACGCCGCGAAGTCCTCGCCGAACTGGTCACTCAGGATCCCATGTTCGCCAAAGCCCTAGTCAACCGCTACTGGGCTCACTTCTTCGGTCGCGGTTTCTGCCACCCCTTCGACGATTTTGGCGAGCATAATCAGGTGGCTCATGAAGCACTTTTGGACAAGCTAGCCGCCGCCTTCGTCACTTCCAATTACGATCTCCGCCGCCTTGTTACCTGGATCACGCTGTCGCGGCCGTATGCGCTTTCCAGCATCGGGAATAAAACCAACCGTTCCCAGGACGCCGCTCCCTTCTTCGCACGTATGCAATTGAAAGCTATGTCGCCGGAGCAACTGGTGGACTCGATCTTTATCGCTACGGGCGCCGACAAGACACCGCGTAAGCCCGAGGAACGCCGCAAACTGTACGAGGACTGGCTCCGCGAATTCACCGTGCGTTTCGGCGATGACGAAGGCAACGAAGCCACCTTCAACGGTACCATTGTCCAGGCGCTGATGCTGCTGAATGGCAACCGCATCAACGAGGCCGTTCGTCCCAGCCAAGGCAACACCTCCTCGACGGCCGCTCGCATGGGCCCCAAGGGTCTAGACTACGTGTTCCTCGCCGCTCTCAGTCGGCCGCCTAACAACGCCGAACGCAATGCTTGCATGCAGATTCTCCGGCAAGCCAAGAGCCCAGAAGTGGGGTACCAGGACATCCTCTGGGCCCTGCTCAACAGCAACGAGTTCTTCCTCAATCACTAGACTGAAAACCCATCGGCAGGCGCAGGCTAAGCTCCCTGAGCTGAGCCGCGTACTCGTGATCGTCGAGCACTGGCTGCGCTCCAGCTGTCGGTAAGGGGTGCTCTAGTTCGACCCAGCTGCGGCAGCCTGCGTAGCGGGGTAAGTCCGGCAGCCAGTGAGCTTGCGGCAAACGATACACCCGCAGCACCAGCAAACTTAATCCCGGTCGGCGATAGTCGAATCGCTGACGCACCACTTCCTCAGTCCAGACATGGAAGCCTCGCAACGCCAGCGCCTCTTCTAAGGAAGCCAACTCTTTGACAGCCGTTACCTGCGCGTACAGCTGGAAAGGTATTTGGCCTTGCGATTTCGGGAAGTGGTGCGGTGCTTCGTCAAGCCAGGGCCAGGCTTCTTCCAGCAACTGCGCACGGCTTTGGTGCTCGAAGGTCGGATACAGCCAGAATTCATGATGTTCGGCACGGAAGACGCCACCGCGTTCGTGAATGCCCCCTTTACGCAAGAGGATAATTTGTCGGCCGGTCTCCAAAGCCCGGCACACCGCCGCCCATTCTTTGAGGGCGTTGGCATTTTCCGCCAGGAGCTTTGGAGGGGGACTGCTGGCCATCAGACACGCAAGGTTTCATCATGGCGAGTCCGGCTGGGCGGATGGTCTGCGCGGCGAACATTGGCCAGAGCATATCGGGCTCCAGCACGTTTTTCGACGTCGTTATCTTCCCACTCGATGTTGATGGCCCCGTCGAAGCCGGCGCGGTTCAGCTCGATGATGATTTCTTCGACGGAATTGGCGTCGCGTGCCGAACCCGCGGTGACGAAGTTCCAGCCGTTGTACTTGTGCCCCATTGGACGATGGCCACCAAGTCGGCCAGCACGGGTGTGTTCCTTGGCCACCCAAACGCCTTTGATGTGGGCGCAATGGATGCGGTCGCCGTATTCGCGGATGAACTCGATCACCGAAACCCCCTGCCATTCCATGTGTGAACCATCCAGGTTGAAACCGACGACACTGCTGTAGCCGGCCTTGTCCATAACCCGCAAATAATCCCCAGCACTCTCCAGATCGCCCATGGCGCGCTCGCTCGGATGGCATTCCAAATCGAAGGTTACCCCGTAGCGCTTACACACGTCTAAGAACGGCGCAAACCGCTCCACCAACAGCTCCAGGCTGACTTCCCGCACATCAGGGATGGGAAATCCGCCCAGACTCCGCGGCAAGGGCGGAAATTCAAACCAATGACTCCAACAATGGGCCGGCGAACCAGTAAAGCCCGGCAAGCACACCCGGCGATTTTGCAATCTCCCCAGGTAATGAGCATATCGGGCTGCGTTGCACAACGCCTCCAGCGCTTGCTTATGAATCAAGCGCCCCACTTCTTCCGGCACGTAGTAAGGATCCGTGCGAGGTGGATTATGGCCAGCCGCACGCCAACGCTTATACGCTTCGAGGGCCTCGCCGCCCACGAACTGCAAGGTCTTAGCGCTCGGCTCATCGCCCAGTGCTTGCCCCTGTAAGTGCACTGCCACCGTGAAGATTTCCAACCCGTACTTGCGAGCCTTCTCCACCCGCTCCCGCGCGTACGCTTCCGCGCCTTCATCGGTCGCACACCGCGCCAATGCCAACTCCCACGATGCCTCCTCCCAACCGTCAAACCCCGCCTCCGCGATAAACTTCAGCCATTCATCCTCGGGAATGTCGCCGAATTGCCCACGCACCAAGCCGATCTGATGGTATGAGCCTTTGCCGCTGCGATGTTCATCGGTCTGTTTGAAGCCCATGCGTTGCTCCTTTCCTCGGTGCGTCTTCGGATGCGTGCGGTCAACTGTGGGATGAGTGAAGCCCGCAAGCTGTGAGCGTTATTTCCAGTATCCGAATTTGCCTTGCGCGCGTCAATGGGCTAGCTTTCAAACTGCCGCTAGCGGCCTGTTTGCAACGGTGCTGGCCTGTTTGCCAACAGCCAAACCGGTATTCGGTAGCCAGCTGCCAGCAAACGCCCACAGGACGCAGGCTACTCCCGCACGCCAACCGGAATGGGCATTCGCTCTGGGCAACAAACCAGCCGGATTTTATAATTCGCCAGCGCTCGCCCTAGCAACCCATAAACAGGCCGCACTGCCCGGTGACTAATCATGCGACAGCGCAGCAAAAAAGAGAGAACGGAAATTGCCCTAGTCGGCGATGTCGAAGACTGGGAAGAGGAGGCCATCCGTTTTTTGCTGGATTTGCCGCTGGGAGGCGAATGCACTCTGTACATGGATTCGCCTGGCGGTTCGGTGTACGGCGCCCTGGCGGTATTGTCGCTGATGAAACTGCGGCAAATCCGCAGCACTATCGTGGTTCTCGGCGAATGTTCGTCGGCGTGTTTGCTGGTCTTTGGCGGGTGTAGCAAACGCTTGGTAACGCCCCACAGTGTCTTCTTCTTTCACCGCATGCGCTGGCAGAGCGATCGCCGCATCATGGCCGATGAAGCCCGGCAATGGGCCCAGCATTTCGTCCGTATGGAGGAGGACATGGATAGTTTGCTGGCCCGCCTGTTCGAGCCACACCAGCAGCAGGTGCGCGAATGGGTGCGCAACGGGCAATTCCTATTTGGCCGCGAACTCGCTCGCCTCGGCATCGCCGAACTCGTCGATCTGGGTTGACGCTGGAAATCACCAGTTGCCACTCCCACCACACGCGATTGTATCCTTTGCCCATCGGCACGACGAGTCCTTTGGTGCATCCCGAATCTTTTATCTTTCGCCTCAATAGCTTTC
>BEIM01000005.1 GCA_002898995.1 bacterium HR36 | reverse complement strand
TTCCAGCAGCTCTTTGAGATCGCACGGCGCTGGGGATATAAGGACGTTCGCTTGGAACATGTATCTTTCGGTTCTGTATTAGGCCCCGATCGCAAGCCGATCAAGACGCGCGAGGGCGGCGCAGTGGAGCTAGAAGCTTTGTTAGATGAGGCAGTGCGTCGGGCTCGTGCCATTGTAGATGCCAATAGCACCGAACTGCCCGAAGCGAAGCGAGCTGAAATTGCCGAAGCCGTCGGCATCGGCGCGGTTAAATATGCCGATCTCTCCCAGAACCGCACCAGTGATTACGTCTTTAACTGGGATAAAATGTTAGCTATGGATGGCAATACTGCCACTTACATGCAATATGCCTATGCGCGCATTCAAAGCATTTTTCGCAAAGGAGATATAAGTCCTGAGGCTCTACGCAATGTTAACCCTTTGCTGGCATTAGATACTCAGGAGGAAAGAACACTAGCCTTGCTATTGCTCCGCCTGCCCGAAGCAGTGGAAGTCGCGGCTAACGAGTACCGACCTAACGCGATTACCGCGTATCTTTGGGAATTAGCCAACGCTTACAGCGCGGTTTATCAGAACCACCCCGTACTCCACGCTCCCGACAGAACCCTGCGCCTGAGTCGTTTATTCCTATGCGATCTAACCGCCAGGACGATCCGATTGGGGCTCGGCTTGCTGGGCATCCGAACGGTCGAACAAATGTGAGTCGGGCTCGGTTAGCGAGGAATCGCGGTCGCAGCATTTTCTGGAATAATCTCGAATTCTGGCTGAATTTGATAGCCGGCTAGCTCGGGAAGTTGAAACAATCTTGAGGCAACGCGGTCTATCTTTTCTACCGAGGGAACTTTGAGTTTCAAGCGAAGGGTCTTACCTGGTCCTGGGACGAGCTGGACATCGGCAACGTCGCTACCTTGCGCAATCAGGACGCGATTGCGCAAGTTGCTCCATTCGTCAGGCGTCGTAACGGCGGTCGGAGAGGGCCTATTGATCGAGGAAGGAGACGGAGAGACGGTTCCCGGCGAGCGCTGGGCATCTCCTTGCGGACTGGATGCAACGACCGGCACTGAAGGCAATGAGCGCATCGAAGTATAGTCCGCTCTCAGGTCTCCGACCATTGTTTGTTCCGCCGTGCCGGTTCCGACGGATGTTCTTTCGGAAGCGCGGCTATCGGCGTTTGTTGTGGACGAATTATTGAATCTTGGCAAGGAACGATAACGGCTGGTCGTTGTAGTAGCGCCGCCAATCTCTGCGTCGGTCCGTACATGCCAGGAACTGTTACTCCGAAATACTGCGGATGTATGCTGGACCGGATAAGTTAACATAGGGCCTTGATTGGTCTTGCTGAGTGCGGGCGCAGGAGACATAGTCGCAACGTGATTCGCATTGGGCGTGGATCCCAGCGGCGGATTATAACTCTTCGGCAAAACCGTAACGTAAGGCTGGCCTGAGACTTGGGCCGCTGGCAGTATAGTGCTGCTATAGGTGGTAGTCGGTATGATATTAGTAGAGGGATTAAGTTCAACCTCTGGGGTGATCGCACCGGCAGACCGATTCCCGGCAACTTGAATAAATTGGCGCATGGAAGGATATAGTACAGCCCTAACATTGTGCGAAGGAGCGTTCCTTGTTGCCGAATTCAAGCTGCGCCTACTCGGCAAGACCAGTGCACGGGAAGGGCGCCATACAAACGGATCCGGTTGATCCGCTTGATTTGATGAATTGGCAGGCGGCACAGGTGCAAGAGCCAACTCTTCGGACATCGACTTAGCTGGAGCTTGAACCTCTAGATAATTGCGCACCGCTAAACAATTTGGGAGATCGCGCAGACAGCGACTTGCTAAAAGTTTATCTTGAAGGGTCGGCACTCTGCCACGCAAGGTTACCATCCCAGAAGCATCGGGATAAATGTCCATCTCGACAGTACCCTGAGTGCCACCGATTCCAATCTGCTCCAAGCGTTGCCGTACAGCTTCTCCTAACTCTCGTGGAGACCGCGGAGGTAATTTGACAGGTCGTGGCGTAGTTTGGACGAAAATGCGATCGTAAATCTGGACTTGCGTAACGCGATTGGCAAGCTGCAAAGCCCGCTCGCGAACATCTTCCCCTGGCACTACCGCTCCTAATTCGACTCCCCGGCTGTGGACACTTACGCGCCAATTGTTAGGAAAGGTCACGGGGTCAGCTAACAATTCTAGTTCGATACGGGCTGCTAATTCATCTTCAGGTGTTACGCCTGTTGCCCAGGCCGCGACAGAGACGGTGCCGAAAATTGCGAATATTACACACACGGTTCGCAAGTCAGACTGGAAAAATCCCATAATAGTCGTTCCGTGCGAGAAATTGCCTTAGGCCGAGAGCCCTGGTATTGAGGAGGACCTGAATGACTCATGTGTGTGGGGTTTGGTGCCGGGGACCTCCTCAATCTAGTCTAGTGCTATGCGATTAGCGAGTGCGGGGGAGGAATTCCTGTTGCACCTGCTGTTGCATAGCTTCTTCAGGGCCGACGCAGACGTGGAGATGGTCTTTATCTATGTAAATGACCTCGACGCGATCCTCGACAATATTGAACGGGAAGGGATAGGTGGATCGAATGGTTTGCTTGTAATAGACAGTGCATTTATAGTGACAGTGGTGAAGTTGAGCGGGACCAACGAGGGGATAGAACCGGCACGGGTCAATTTGATCGACGATGAGTTCTTTTGTAATGTCTTTTATGTCGCGGAGTTCTTCGAGCACGTAAGGAATGCCGCGAATAACTTTCGGCAAGGCGCGGATCACCTCTTCATCTTCGGGGAGATCTTCGCAACGCGGCGGACGTGTTCCTGGTAGAATCGGAGGCATAATGGGAGTACGGTGTTGCAAGCGGCTACTGAACTTCTCGTCCATACGGTCGGGAACCCAGGGTGGAATAGGTACGGTGGCCACCATGAAGGAAAGCGTGTGCAGAGGCGTACAGCCTAAGAGCAAAGCTAATGCCAAGGACGAGCTCGAGCGCCAGAGTGTTCGGAAGGTGGGCATGTGTTTTCCCTCGCCCGGACGTTCTCCCGCCTGGATCGTTGTGCAGACTCCCGCATATATGGTCATCGGCGCAAAGTGTGCTAAACTTTAGGAAAACACCGAAGGTAGGGGCCGATGGGTTTTTGAGAACTTTGCCTGTTTTTCTGGAGGTCCTGGCCGCCTTACAATTGCCAAGACCCCAACTTTTTTCGCTGCAGCCTACAATGGCACGAGACGCAAGCCCCAAGTGTGCTGCAGAGTCGCCCCAGACCGAGTAAAACGCAAGAACTGGCTGTAACCGGACACAGCGAACCGAAGGAGCCTGCACAGCAAGGTCCCTCATTTCTCCAACTCCCCACGGACGGGCGAGGATCAATCGGCGGATATGCGAAATATCAAGCTCCTGGTCAGCTACGACGGGACGGACTTCGCGGGCTGGCAAACCCAGCCGGGTCGCCGTACTGTGCAGGAAACTCTTGAAAAAGCGATCGCAGCGGTAACCCAGGAGACCATACGCTGTCAGGTGAGTGGGCGCACGGATGCAGGGGTACATGCACTCGGACAGGTCGTCAATTTTTACACGACCAGCAAGCTGCCGGCAGAGCAATTCGTTCGCGCCATTAACGCTTACCTGCCGCCGGATGTGGTTGTCCGACAGGCAGCGGACGTTCCCCAATCGTTCGATGCCAACCGCGATGCACGGGGCAAATGGTATCGCTATTACATGCACGTAGGCCTGGTGCGGCCTGTGTTTTTGCGGCGCTATGTTTGGCACGTGCCCTGGCGATTGGACGTGTCGGAAATGCAAGCAGCAGGACAGTGTCTGCTGGGGCGGCACGATTTCCGCAGCTTTGAAACCGAATGGCCTAACCGCATGTCCAGTGTACGCACTATTACCTACCTGCAATGGCGGCAGCAAGGTGCGCTGGTGTGGTTGGACATAGCAGCAGATGGGTTTTTGTATAACATGGTGCGGGCTATTGTGGGGACGTTGGTGAACGTGGGGCGAGGATATTGGCCAGCAGAAAGAGTTGGCGAAATCGTCCGCGCCCAAGATCGCCGACTCGCCGGCCCTACAGCCCCCGCCCACGGATTAATGCTGATGCGCGTCTGGTACGATGAGGAGCTCGACATTGGCAGCGAGGCGGAATTACCCATCTTCCTTGAGGATTGAACCGGTGAAGCGTCCTGTGATCGGGACAATCCGACCACCAGGCTCAAAAAGCATCACCAATCGTGCCCTGGTGCTGGGCGCCCTTGCGAGCCACACGCGCCCTGTTGATCTAGCGGGTGTGTTGTTCAGCGAAGATACGGAACTGATGATTGAGGCCTTACGCCAACTAGGTTTCGAAGTGCAGGCGGAGCCGAGCACGGGTCGAGTTTACCTCCAGAGGACGCCAGGAACGCGATTGATTCCAGCGTCTCGGGCCGAACTTTTTTGTGGCAACTCGGGAACGACGCTCCGCTTCTTGACCGCCCTGGTAAGCCTGGGGCAGGGGAGTTACCGCCTGGATGGTGTGCCACGGATGCGCGAGCGACCTATCGAAGACTTGTTGGCGGCCCTCCGGCAACTGGGCGTGGAAGCGGTGAGCGAAACAGGGACGGGATGTCCGCCGGTTCGCATCACCACTTCTGGCTGGCCCAGAAAAGCCCAGGCACTGATTCGTGGGGAAGTTTCGAGTCAGTTTCTCAGTGCACTGCTCTTGGCAGCGCCTTGGTCGGGCAGTGAAGTTACGCTCCAGTTACCTGGAGCGTTAGTATCCCAGCCCTATGTGGACATGACGCTGGCGATGCTGGAGCGATTCGGCGCGCGCGTTGTAGTGCGGGAAGACTCTGGCGCGTTTGCGGGATCGAGGACGTTTTGGATTCCTGCGCAACAGCCCTGCGGCTGCAAGCAGTACGTCATCGAACCCGACGCAACAGCAGCGACGTATTGGTGGGCGGTGGCGGCAATTACTGGGGGCAGCGTCAGTGTAAGCGGACTGGGACAGGAGAGTTTGCAGGGCGACGTGCGCTTTGTGGAAGTGCTGCAACGCATGGGCTGCCGTGTAGATTGGACGGCGCAAGGAATTACTGTGTCGGGAGGCCCCGTGCGTGGGGTGGACGTGGATATGAACGCTATCAGCGACACGGTAATGACACTGGCAGCGGTGGCATGCTTTGCCGAGGGGCCGACACGCATTTTCAATGTCGCCCACATTCGCCATAAGGAAACCGACCGCCTCGCGGCCTTGGCATGTGAACTAAGGCGACTGGGGATCACGGTGCGCGAATCACCAGATGGCCTGGAGATCCATCCCGGGCCTATGCATGGTGCATTGGTGGAAACTTACAACGACCATCGCCTGGCCATGAGCCTGGCACTTATTGGTTTGCGTGTACCCAACGTCATCATCCAGAATCCTGCATGCGTGGCCAAGACCTATCCAGAGTTTTTCGCCGACTTGGAGCGCTTGTGCGTTTCGGCCCGAAGTGGCTGATCGCGAACCTGGAGCACACACACGGGGGAAGCCCTTATGGCGGTGCTGAGTCGCATTACCATCTACCCCATTAAAGCGCTGGATCCGCTAGAATGCGAGGCGGTAACGCTGTTGGAGAAAGGTCCCATAGCGGGGGATCGCCGCTGGGCGTTGTTGGATGAACAAGGCAAGTATGTGAACGGGAAGCGGCATCCGGCCGTGCATCGGGTGCGCGTCGAATATAACCGTGATTTGCGCCGCGCTCGTTTTCGTTTGACCGGGCAGGCAGAGGAGCGCGAATTCGATCTCGAAAGGGAGCAAGAAGCGTTGGAGCGTTGGCTTAGCGAGTATTTCGGTTTTCGTGTTTTTTTGCGGCGCGACGACAACTTTGGCTTTCCCGATGACCAAGAAGCCCCTGGGCCGACAATAATCGCCCAGGCCAGCTTAGTCCAGGCTGGAGAGCATTTTGGTTGGGACTTGCAACAAAGCCGTTGGCGCTTTCGGGCTAACCTGGAAATCGCGGGTACGGAACCGTTTTGGGAAGATCGGTTGTATGGCCGGGCGAATGAAGTGGTGCGGTTTCGTATCGGGGAAGTAGTGCTCGAAGGTACAAATCCCTGCAAGCGGTGTGTAGTACCTTCCCGCAATCCGTGGACCGGGGAAAGCATACCAGATTTCGTAGCTCGGTTTGTGCGCTGGCGTCGCGACCATTTTCCAGCCTGGGCAGAGCCTTCGCGGTTTCAGGATACGCTGTATCGCTTTATGGTTAACACCCGGCTGGCACCAGGCCAGGGAGGTAAAACGCTCCGCTTGGGCGACCCTGTAACGATTCTCGACAAAAGGCCGCGTTAGCCTAAAGCGAAAGCCTCGCACTGGCCGAGATTCTCTCTTGTAGCTGCGGTCACCGCTTTGCCAATCCACCAATCGTTGCCTTTCAAACCACACCCTAGCAACTCCCAGCCCCACAGGCAATTGGCGACTCTGGCAGATAAACTTTGGCCACATCGCAACGGCAATTTAGACGCCTTGCTACGCCAGGTCTCTGAAACGAAACCCTAGGACAGCAATCGTCAACTCGTCCTTTTTCAGTGCAAACCAATGAATCCCGTCTCCGCGGTCGCTCAGCCGGCCGACAACCGCACCCGCCGCTTTGCAGGCGCGTACCAGTTCCTGCGCCAATTCGCTAGCCGGCTGCGGCGGTCTTCAGCGATGGCGCCTGTCCATGCTACCAGTTCGACAAACAGGACTAAAGCCGATGCTCGTCCTGCGTTTGCCCGACTTGATGTGTGCCTATTGGCCGCCTCCTGCCCGCGTCCATTACTGCACGAGCGTTGTTCCGATACCCCCGCAATATCACCGTAGCAAGCGGGTGGCAGCCCCGACCGTAGAGGCGCTGCGCTTTGCCGGGGCAATTAGCAAGGCTCTTGGAAGCCATCCGTTGCCAGCGTGGCCCGCTTTTCAACCGCCAGGGCGCTGCTGCGCAATAGAAGCGCAAAGTTACCCAAGCAATTCGCAAACTTTCGGTTACACGTAATAGCCTACGAACTCAATACGCACGTCGGTCAAATGAAAACCATTCTGCCGCAAGACATCAGCCAGTTGTGCTTGGAGATGCTCGTGTATCTGCAAATGGCCGGGTAATTCCAGGTCGCGAACTTCGCCGGTTTTCAAGTCGCGGACATGGACGTGGCGATCGGTGCGATGATCATAGCGGGCAGGGCCGTCGGTCGAGGTAAGTTTGGTCGCTTTGCCACAGGCCACCAAGGCATCCAAACATTTATACACGGTCGCCAGGCTAATGCGGGGAATTTGCTGGCGAACGGCGTGATAAACTTCCTCGGCAGTCGGGTGGGTATTTACGGAGCGCAGATAATTATAAACTGCTTCCCGCTGTGCTGTATAACGTAAGCCCGCTGCGGCTAGGGCCTCGCGTAATTCCAGATTCTCCTGATGCGTCTTCATAGATGCGCATTCCATTAAGCAACTCACATAAGCATGGCAGCCGCCAGATAGCTCCTGGACGCGAGCATGTAGAGGCGACGCAGCACTAATTATTGTTAGTCCGATAATAGTGACCGTCTTTCCAACATCCAATGCTTTCTACGCGATGGGCGCCAATTTGTCAAGCACGATCTATGCAAGGTTGGGGAATAACTAGTAGTGCGCGGATAGCTAATGGGCAGTGTCCCGCTGAGGCCCAACCCAATAGTCCAGCCAGCTGAAGGCAAGTTCTTTTGCTTCGACGGGCACCCGATGGCCAAGTCGGTGATTATGCAGGCCAATTCGCTCCTCTGCCCCGTAAAGGCGATAAACCGCTCGTGCTTCCTTGATGAAAAACCAGGACATGTCACCATCGGCACTGTTGCCGGCAAGGATGAGGAATGGCCGCGGCGCACAGAGGGCCAGTAGCTCGTGATGTTCCCTTGCAGGAATCATGGGGCGAATCTTTTCCGTGAGATACCAAACGTCGGTCCAATTGCTCATCCGTAATCCGATGCCGCCCTCGCTGAAGATCCCCGCTGCGTAGCGTGGCTCGAATGCCAAGGCATAGAGCACTTGCTTGGCCCCCAACGAGTGGCCAAAACAAACGATTCGCTGGCCATCTACTTCGGGTCGGTTCTGGAGAAAGTCCACACACCGGCTGGCATCCCAGGTCATTTTCCCCATACCTGTCCACAACGGGACGCGCTGCGTGAGCAACTCGGCCTGGCGCTTGGGGCCATCGCCTTTCAGGATGTAGCATTCCGGGCTGAGCGTCACGTAGCCCCGCTGTGTCAAAAACAAAGCGAAGGCGTTCTCCTTGCGCTGCCCCAGGCCTACTGGCTCTCGCAATGTATCCTTAGTCGTCGGGTGAAACACTACAACCGCCGGACGGCGCTCACCTGGTTTGAGATCGTTTGGAACAAGCAAATAGGCACGGATTGTGTCCTCGCCTTCGCTGAAAAACTGCACGAGATAGCGAATGTGGTCTGGCAGTCTGTCGGTGGCCAAAACTTGCGCCCGCAAGTCAGCGCGTTTGAGCTGGGGCTGTCCCAAGATCGCAAGCCAAGCCTGCTCCACAATGGCGCGGCGCCTTTCCCAGGCTTCCCGGGAGGTGATTGGTCGCCCTGTTTCGTCGCGCAACAGGGGAGGAAGGTGAAAGTCTTTCGGCGACTGCAGGTGTTCATAAGGCTTTTGTAACAGCGCCACCCAGTCGGTGGAGCGGGCGGGTTGTTTCTGATCGGAACTCCAGCCGATTGTTGGCCAACGCCATGAAAGACCGCAGCACACCGCATCCAGCATGATTAGCATGGCTATCATCCGCGGCACGTGATCGAACAGCATAGCTACACTCCTAAGCGCTCAGCTGAATGCCTGGGTTCCCCATTGGTAGCCGGCGGGTGCAACACCAAATAAGCAAGCTGTTCGAGCTGCACAGTCAGGTCCACAGAGACCAAGTTCACTGTTGGCGGAATCCGTACCACCACGGGAGCAAAGTTGAGGATGCCACGAATGCCAGCAGCTACGAGTTGGTCAGCCACGCTTTGGGCGGCGCTTGCTGGTACCGTAATCACGGCTAGTTGTGCTCCTAAGCGGGTTACCGTGTTGGCCAATTCGTTCATAGGCAACACCCGCAATCCTTCGACTTCCTGCCCGATTTTCTCTGGGTCGGAGTCGAAAATTGCCGTGAAATGAAAACCCTGCTGACGGAACCCACCATACCGCAGGAGCGCCCGTGCTAGGTTGCCTACGCCCACAAGCACCACCGACCACTGCCGATCCACCCCCAGCACCCGCCGGATCGCCCGCGCTAATTCTTGAGGCCGGTATCCGATCCCCGGATGTCCCAGCCCTCCCAAGGCCGCCAGGTCTTTCCGCACCTGCGCCGCTGTAATTCCCAGAGCATCGGCTAACTCCTGGCTGTTGATCCGCACCACGCCCAGACGGTCGAGGGCTTCTATGTGGCGCAGGTACCAACTGAGTCGGCCTACGGCCGCTCGCGATAATCGACCAGAAACTGGAACCAGAGCCATCATTCGTCGCGGTCGTCTAGCTTCGGGGGCATTTTTCCCTTTACCTGCTGCGGTCATGACCAGTCGCCATCTCCGCACTAGTTTTAGCGCTCCAAAATTCCAGGCAACTGAAGCTGCATTCCTGAGACCCGGACCAGCACAACCGGCCAAGCCTCGACGCTGGTGAGCACCGTTGGGCCTTGCGAAGTTACCACTACCGTTTCTCCGCTCGTTGCTGGACCTATGCTCGGTGACCAAAATAGTGTCCACCCTATTTGCATTGCCGCGTCCATATCGGGATAAAGGACGGCTTCGACGGGCTCTCGGCCGAGCACATAGCCCAGGGGCGCATAATGCCACTCATGTTCCGCCCCGACTAGATCGTAAATCCGCCGCGCCGCTTGGAACACCTCACGAACAATAGCGTCAGGCCAACTGGCGGCCACCAGTGCCGCTAAGACTTTGCATGCGTTGTAGTGCGCCTCTCGCACTGCCGGTTCCGCCGCCCCGAAGCTAACTGTTCGTGCCACGCTGACATGCAACCCATACTTGCGGCCGGTCGCGCTTACTACGCACCAGCGCTCAATCGGCACTGCAGTGAACCCGTGCCGACGATACCGTTGCGACCGCCCATCTGCACTCACCGAAATATGCACAGGCCAGGCACCTCGCCTTAGCAAACGATGAGCTACTTGTCCCGCCACTTCCCGTTCAGTTTCCCGCGGCTGCAAATTGCGGCACGCAGCCTCTACCGCATGCACAACCACTTCTGCTAATTGCCTGCAGCATGCTTGCTCATAAGGCGTCAAGCACCGTCGCCTTTCCGCCAACCACTCCGCAGCACTCGGCAAATCCAGAAATGGCCGATCGCAAGCCAGCCGTTTTGCCTGGGCCAGCGAACGTAGCAAATAATCTCGCCGCCAATCCCATTGCCATTCTTTCAGCAGGAAACCCATCCCATCCAGTTCCTCGTCAAACAACCGCTGCGACTCCGCATTGCTTGCCAAAACCCAGCGTTGCATTGGCGTGATGAACAGGGCCGGTTGTTCCCAATCGGGGCACAATCCCCGCGCTGTCGCTCCGCTCGTGAACCAGGCAACGTTTGCCGGGTCCAGGATCAGCAGGCCTTCCCACCCCTGTTCCTCAAGGAGCTTGGCGACTCGTTCATGCTTGGCATCTACATCAGCGCGCCGATCCGGATTCACGTTCGCCTGTGCCGGCGCTAACGCCGTATCCGTCTTGCCCTCGATAACGGCTATCTCGCTCAAGGTTCCGCTCCTGCTATCAGTCTAGCTCCCCTCTGCCGATCAGGCATGCCGTCGACAACTCGAGCTGTTCGGCCCATCCTCAAACTCTTAGCATAAGTTCCCTGGGGCGAACTGTAAACCCTCTGTCAACTTAAATCCTTCGTACGCCCTACTATTTATCGCTCTCACCCGCCACCAACTGCCATTGCTCCCACCAAAGCGCAGAATTGTACTTTGCCAACCCCGTCTCCAGTTTCTTTTCCCCCAGAGGTATCCATCCCTCTGCCAATTCCCGATAACGCAACGAGCTTTCCCTGGGTTCTTCCACTAACTGCTCATCCCCATTCAGCTCGACAAGATCGCTGTTTATTCCCCTGAGACCGTTGCTTCCCAGTAAAGCGTTTGGCAAACGCTGCGTCTGGAGGTTTACGCCACCTTGCTGCTCCGCCGGTAGCGGTCGCCAAACCGGAGGCCAAAGCGGTGGCCAAATCGGCGGCCACAACGGCGGCAGATATTTCTCCCAGAAGGTCTCTGTGTCAATCCGCACCACTGCTGCCATCTGCGACCTCACCCAGGGAATCAACCTGCCTTTCTCCCAGTGATGCTCCTCACCCTCTGGAATATAACTTATTCTTTTAAACGAGGCAAATCAATTATGACGGTTTTGCCGTCCTTACCAGCAAAGCCGGCACGCGATCGAGGTGAGTTTTTCCTCTTGTTATCGTTCTATATAATGGCTACGCTTTAGCACACGATTACCCACCAACTTTCAGGGAGGCAATGCCATGCAGCGGACCTGGCTCTGCACTATCGTCGGCACAATAATTTTCCTGGCCGGCTATATTGCCGGGCACCTCTTACCCTCCTTTTCTTTCGGTCTGCAAATCCGTCAGCCCAAGGACGCCCGGTTCATGCACGGCTTAGTGCTCAAAGTCCGCAACGAAAAGGAAGCGGACTTCAGTGCTACCACCAAGCGTTACGCACTCGAAGTTTATCATGACGAGAACACAAATTGTTACATCTACATTACCGAAACTGGCAGTATTGCAGTCGTCCCTGCCCCTAAATAATCAATCGCAGTCGTTGGCCGACTCGCCTAAACGAAATGACGGCAGGCACTCCCGCCGGCTATCCAATTCCTTGAGTGCCTGCCGCGCCGATATACACCTATATTGCCGCAGCAATGCTTGGAGCTTATTCTTTGTTTTTCTTATGCCCACATAAGTTCGCCATCGCCTGAACCAGTTCAACGGCAGCCTTGGCTGCTTCTCGTCGAACTCCCAGGGATGGAAATATACTGTTGCATAGCCTGTCTCTTCGAGAAGCTGTCTGATTCCGGCATGGCTAAAAATTAAAGGCCAGAATCGAAAGTGGCCGCCTCCTCCTATTGCTAATCGTATTGGCCCCACCTGCCAAGTAGCGGGTGGAAACTCCAATAATTCTGCCTGCCGGTGCTTTACACGGAAAGGCCCGCGCGGAGCATTGCTTACGCCATATTGATCATGGATCACTGGATAAACCGACGAATCATAGGCGAATCCTAACTGCGATAAGACCTCCACTCCCCACCCAGTTTTCTCGGTTAAACTAAAGGTCGGCGCTCGAAAACCAATCACAGAATCCCCGGTGATATCTTCCAAGACCGACTTGTTAAGCTGTACATCCTGAACAAATTCGGTTTCACCAAGGTCCGAAAGCGTCCGGTGCGACCACCCATGACAACCTATCTCGTGTCCATCTCGATACACCGCTCGCACTAAATAGGGTATTTCCCACGCCAGTTCTCCCACCCAGAAAAACGTGGCCCGAGCGATATGTTTTTCCAGCACTCGCCGCAGCCATTCTACCTGCGGGACTACTCGCTGGCAGAGTTCTGCCCGTATGAAACTTTTTAGCCGGCAACTTCGGGCTGCATGGATATGATAAGCGGCCTCTATATCAAAACTCAGAATTACCTTGCCGGGTGCTGGATTCTCGGATGGATATTTGAGCGTCATACTGGTATTCCTCTAACAATATAGGAGCCTAGCAGTTGCGCTAAGTACTGTGGAAGCCACTTCCAGATACTCTGCCATACCCGGAAGCGCGGATGTTCTTTCGCCATAGTCGCTGGATCCGTCCTACGTATGTAATAGTACCACACCAATTCCTGCGCTCTTGCACCCCATTGCTTCTTGAAATGATAACTCCCACTATCTTTCGTGCACCGGCCAAAATCAAAGACCAAGCTGCCTCGCTCTATGCTCCGCCGTAACAATTCCCAATACAGGAGCATACTGGCACAGCTCGAGCGATATTCCGGCAGACATGCAGCTAGCGGTACTTCGCTGATGCCGTTTCCATGTAATAATACAGCCCCTGCAACTGGACGTTTGCCCTGAGACACTAGCACAATTTCGCATCGATCTCGAAAACATTCGGCTATGGTTGCAACAAACGTCGCCGGGTAGGTCGGAGTACCTAAGTATTGCATATTGCTGCTATAAATGTTGCAAAAGTCATCGGCTAACTGTTTTCCGCCACATATAAGGTTCATGCTCAATTTTTGTGCCTTGCGCACTTGATTTCGCACCTTACTCCCTAATCGTTGCCATAATTGGCCCTCGCTGCTCGATAAGTCCAGGAGCATAATCACCTTCTGGCCGCTGCGTTTTACCCAACGAGCATCTGTCGTATCAAGATCCGCTCTGATCTCTAAGTAGTCGACTCTTCGTAGCTCTGCCAGCTGTATAGCTGCCTCCAAAAGAGCGCTTTTTACTTGGTGGTTGGCAGCTACCGGTCCTCCCCAGTTGACGTAGGGCATGCTCACGAGAAACGAGCCGAAAATGTAGCTTCGAATTTCCGCAAAGGCCAGTGCCCCTGCGAGGAGTTCTCCCTCCCAAGCGGTTACATAGTAAGGCCGGTGTCCTAAAGCATTCCGAGCAATCTCCATCCACAAGATGGACTCACTCACTCGCCACCGCCCGTTCCCTTGCCTTAGCTTGTCCCAATCTGTCAGACTGGGTATGTCATAAAGCCGACTATATGTTCGGATACTCAGCATGCTCTTGCACCCTAGACTCTTGCCCTTCTGCCATACTGCGCGATCAACTTGTCATAATCTGCGGCAAGTAGTCTCATACGCCGATCGAAATTAAACTCCGTTTCTACTCGCGTTCGCGCCTGCTTCGCCAGCATTTCCTTGTCCAATTTTCCTCGAATCATGTCCGTTACCACTTTTACTATCTCCTCGACACCGGCACTCGGTAATAAGACACCTTCGCGGCCATGTGTAATCATGTAAGGCACTTCGCCGACCCGCGTGGCAATGATAGGTACTTCCATAGCCATTGCCTCCAGGACACTATTAGGCATTCCCTCTCGCGTACTCGTACACAAGTAAACGTCCATACACTCGAGCCATGGACGGATGTCCCGCTGGTATCCCGCAAAAACTATGTGATCCCGGATTCCCTGCTCGTAAGACTGTCGTTCTAATTTCTGTCTCAGAGGCCCATCTCCTACAAGCATTCCCCATACCGGAAAACCAGCCCTACGCAGTACCCTGACACTCATTAGCAGTGCTGAAAAATTTTTTTCTTCCGAAAGCCGCCCAACAGCTCCAAGACAGAATCCCTGATGCGGTATGCCCAACTTAGCGCGGGCCTTATGCGTGTTGTTTACCCTTCTATACTCCTCGAAGATGATCCCATTGGGCAGGTAGTAAAGCTGTTTGCTGCCCAGACCGAGTCGCGATGCCGCACGATACAATTCCTGCGAAACACAGTACGCTCGCGCAAATTTCCGCAAACACCATTTCTCAACCGCGTAGTAATATCTCAACCGATGAGTGTAGTGCACCCATCCGTGCAACGTCGTGACACGAATACAAGGATTCCCCAACAAACAGCCCAGTACGTTGCTTTTATAGTCGTGGCCGTGATAAATAGATATTCCCAATTGGTCCACCAGTCGATATAAGTTATAAGGAACCGTAATATCCAGAGGACCAGTATCATCCAGCATATATACCCGCGTTCCCCTTCTGGCGATCTCGTCAACAGTGCTCCGAGCGTCTTCATCCTTCGGGTCGCACAGGTAGACACAAATCATCTCATATCCTAGCCTGGCCAAATAAGGCGCAGAATAAGCCAATGTTTTTTCTGGACCACCGCCGCGACCCCGCAAGACGCGGACATCCAGCACTCTCAACATGACAGTAATACGCCTCCTATTGGATCAGCCCATGCTGTCGCAGCCAGCAAAGGAATTGCTGTGCCTTCGCTTCCCACGTGTGGCTTCTTAGATATTGCAAGCGTTCTGTTCTCTCTTCCAAACTTGCCGCTTGTGCTCGCGCTTGCTCAATAGCGTTGGCAAAAGCGTACTTGTCCGCAACAAGCGAAACTAATCCTCTCCATTTTTCTAATGCAGGAAGTCGCCTCGCTACGATTGGCCGCCCGCTGGCAAGATACTCGAGCATCTTAAGCGGCTGCATAGCACGCGTTACCGGAGCGTCTATGTACGGCATCATCAGGACATCTGCACTGCGTGATAATGCCGGCAACTTACAAGGATCTACATGTCCCATGAGATGCACATTTTTGGTCCTCAGTATAGCCGGCGGTACATACAGCATTCTGCCTACGAAGATAAAATGAAAATCCGGGAGCGCTCTACTGGCATAGTTTATCCAGTCCCAGTCGATTCGCTCATCAATCAGACCCCACCACATAACACAAGGATGCGGAATATCATAGTTTACTTTTTTTCCTAATATCTGGCCATTAGTCCAACATTCAAGGTCTATACCGTGTGGCAGGAGATAACTAGCACGTCCCATCGAGGAGATATGCTGGCATAGTACTTCGCTGACGGCGACAATTAGGCGAGCAAGACGAATAAAGTGTTCCTCGTCTGCGCGAAGCAACGATCCATCAAGGCCGGGCCATTCTGCGAAGTTATCTACACAGTAATACACCCAAGCATCTACTGCTAGGTTATGTTGCCACTCCCAAGGCAGTGGCAGCGTGCTTATCCCGATCACACGCCGTTTCCGCTCATGGAGATACTTAGTCAAATCCCGAGCGATTAGGCCACAATTGATACGACGGCTATATGGGCTGCGCCAGTCGGGGATTTGCACGGGATTTAGCACATGGACATCGTTGGGTTTCCTTACAAACCGAGCCGGCCTTAACCATTGTATCACTTTTTCCATGCCTCTGCGCAAAGTATACCCGTCCATTCGGGGGCAACGCATGCCTATAGTATTCACCCAGGCTACGGGATAAAATTTGGCGAATTCTCTTGCCAGGTACTGAGCACTCGAAGGATGTCGGCCCCAATCGTCAGCAAAAAAGAGAAAAGCTGCGTGCGTGGTATTCATCGTCTGTTTCTCGGAGTGCCGAATCATAGATTTCCGCATATTTAGCCACTGTATTCGACCAATTATATTTGCGTTGACACGCCAATCTTGCTGCCATACCCATGCGACGCCTCCTTTCAGGGCTTAAAGCTAACTGGAGCAAGTAGTGCGCGAGCATGGCATCATCCCCGACTGGGGCCAAGTATCCTGTCTTTCCTGGTTCTACTATTTGCTCTAGGTCACCACATTCAGTCGCCACTACAGGCAGACCACACGCCATCGCCTCCAGCACAGCAAGTGGTGTCCCCTCACTGATACTCGTCAATAGGAAGCAATCCGCACATTGGTAGTAAGGAACGATGTTTTTCTGTTCACCACACAACAAGACTAAGCCTACTAGTCCTCGCGACACAATTTCCCTAACCACGTTTTCACGCAAAGGACCGTCCCCTACCAGTACTAAGCGCACCTCAGGATAATGGATAGCTACACGTTCAAGGGCGCGGATGGCAGTAGAATGGTCCTTGATGGGATCTAAACGCGCCACCATAGTAATTACAAAACATTTATTGTCCAATTGCAATTCCTTACGAATTTCTCGTTTTCGCTTGCCATCGGCAGGCTTGAAAACTTGTGAATCTATACCATTTGGAATAACAACAATTCGCTCTGGTGAAAAACCTTCATTAACGACCAGCGCCCTTGCCACGGACTCGCCCACCGCAGTGATCTTGTCCTGCTTGCGCAAAAGCAAGCGATTGAAAAAGAGACGCCTAACTTTTCTCGAGTCAGGGAAAAATCGGCCGTGCTCTGTGAATATGATTGGAACGAACCGTCCACAGCATCGTGCCAGCAATGAATAGACGAACGGTGTATATTGGTGTGCATGGCACAAAACGACGTTTTCTGCCCTGAACAACTGCCTCAGGCGACTGATAGCCCTATAATCTATTCCACTATGGCGCCCAACGATCTTAACAGGAATCCGACAACGTGTAAGTTCATCTTCCAGAGGGCCATCTCCGTCCAATTCGATTACAATGAATTCGTACAAATGCCTGAGCGCAATGGCCAACTTAGAGGCGATGATCTCAGCTCCTCCTGGATTTAGACTGTGGATTACCTGTGCTATCTTTCCCATTTGCGCCGTCTCCACGACCACTCAGTCTTTAGCAGTGTGTATTATTTAGATAGGATCACAAGTTTATTGATTCGGGACGCCCATCCCCTTAGAACTGCCAGTACCCAGCGGCACGGCGCTGGCAATTTGGCTAGTATCCTTCTCTGGATCGGCAGAAATTTCTGCCGGGGAGGCCATGCGCCATATTGTGTGTTCTCCACCAAACTAGCTGGCAACGCGTTGTCCTGGCATCCTGCCAGACAGGCTTCCCGGAATCCAACATTAAGCAATAAGGCGATAGGCCGAGTCATGTAACGTGTGCTAAATTTTGCTATCGCGATCCATGCTGCCTGGGAAATCTCCGCCGCTTTGTCTAACATGCGTCGACTCCAAAGGCTGTTAGCGAGTTGGGCAGTCGCTCTCAGTATGAGCGATTTCCTCAAATCCTGGCACGGCCACGTTTCTGTGGGGTATTCCAATTGGTGCGCGTTCTCCAGATAAGGCCTTTCGTAAACGACCATCCACTTAGCATACTGTACTAACGCCTGCGTTGCATAAAACACAGTTGCGTCAAGAACTCGGTTCTGCGCGGCAATGTGAAGGAATCGAAGCACTGCTTCTAAGAATACTGTATAAGACCAGCGCCTTTCTGCATCCAACAGTCCGAGTGATGCAACATCATCGCTGGGGTGTATACATCTGTGAATTAAATCGCGGATCTTATGCCAATAGCGAATATCTGCCGTCAACAACCACGCATTAAGCAGCGCTTCAATAGCGTTGCCCGGGCCTCTTCCAGGCCCGTGATAGTCATCGTCTCTCGTTCGGCTTGCCAGTCCCGTAGGCCCTTTATCTAAGTATCGCAAACCTGTTTGACCCCCGTCATCGCACGATATCACGAAATCGGCCAACTCTAAAACTGTGTCTCTAGCCCATGATTCTCCAGTAAGAAGATAATATATGCACAAACCTGTGCTATACAGATGCTCGCAACTTGGTCCACCGCCGTGTGTTATCTGACCAGACCCTTGGGTTCGGCTAAAGCTTCTATGCGTCGCCAAACCCGCGCTCTTATAATGGTCGGTATGCCAGAACAAACCGTGATTGTAGGCAGATCGATCCTTGTCAGTGTGGTAAACGTCAATATCTGCTATATGCCTGCTCATCCCGTGAATGAGGTCCAGCAGGCGAGAATCACGACTATATAGCAGTAGATACAGCAAGCCTGCTAAGAGGTCATATTGATTATTGAAATGAGAAACGAACGGGCTACTGCGCCGGTAATATACACGTTCGTGATCAGCCGGTATGTCTCCGAGGTGTCGCCATCCCAACTCATCCTGCTGTACTACCTTGGTTTCTAATTCCTGGATGATATCGAACGCAGATATGTACTGAATCCATTTAGATTCTCTTGGCGTGCCATAGATACCGAACGTGGTTAGTGCTTTACATTTGAGGAGATAATCCCACGTTGGAAATGCATGGCACGGCCCCTTGTACCATTCCAGGGCCCTTTTGTTAGGTAAGCCGTTTGGTGAATTAAATATCACACCGCGCAGGCGCAAGCACTCGCCCCCTTGCAATTCGTACAACTGCCGGCAGTGAGGAGGTAATAACGGTAAAGCTTCAATAACGGCACAGTCTCGCGATATTCTTACGGCTCGAGGAAAGGCGCTCCAAAACGGGTCGAGAGTGACAGTCAAATAATGACCAAGGTACTTGTGACTCCACACCGGACCAAACTTAGTTGCATAAACAGTTGCTTTTTCTGTCTCCGCTACCGCCCCCGCAAAGCGGAAGGGGAGGCGTCCCGACTGAGTGACATGATTAGCATGTTGCCAGTACTTTGATCCACTGCTTTCCTGATGGATTAGCAGCTCCGGGCAGTCAAGCTGCTGATATTTTTCCTCTCCGTCTAAACTGTAATATACTTCATGTAGGTCGTCCTCCGAGTATAAGCTAAGACCTAACGAGCTTATCGATAAGGAAGACTTATCACCGAGATCCCATAGTCCACTCCGATGCTCAGCGGCATTTCTGTTAGTGAGGCGGTATTCCCATCGTACGAAGGGCGTGAATGTCCAACACACTATGTCTAGCCAACCAATCAATGATCTACACTCGGGAAAATCAATCAGAAATCGGATGAGGCGAACGAAACGACCAGCGCGGAGAATCATATAATATTTTAGCATTCCCTGAACTTCATACTTGTTATTCAAGATAACTCTTGGTGCCTCTAGTCGCATTCGGGAGATGAGACTGCTACCGAGAGAAAATGTTAGACGAATCGCGTTGTCGAATTTGTCGAGACTCACCGCTGGACAAGATATAGTCTCACAATGCTGTACCAATGCTCCATCCGGCGTATATTCAGTAACCGCAATTTCGACAAGATCGGACTGGGTAATTTCGGGGGTTAGTACAGTTGCAAACTGAAGCCATGGCATGTCAGAGACGGCGGGAGCATTTAGGTGAAAACAATCGCAGGGACACAGCACTTTACCATTAATTATGATAGCACAAGGGCGAGTCGCTAGGTCAGATGGTAAAGGAGCAGAGAATACAAAGGGGAGAAAGGATGATACAGGTGGCTGATGCACTAACCACAGAGGCACCATCCACAGTCTGTGGTTGTTAGACATTGCGCCTTTCATGTAGATTAGGATTTCCTCGATGGCCTATAATTAGAAGGAATGCGGAACATTGGAGCCCCAATGAGAATACCACGTCACTAAGCTGAAAAGATTCCATATCCCTTGAGCTAAGTCCAAGCGTCCGCTTTGGAAATGTGAAATGCTTTTTTCACATGCGGATATATTTAGATACATTGCTAATGGAGTAAGTTCTCGCAGACGTGCTATAAGGTGTGGAACATACTTTACGAGAAATTCGCTCAACCCTCTTAGATGAAAGCCATTCTTTCGTGCTTTGAGAACAGAGGGAGGGAGTACCTTCCGGTAGACGCGTCGCAACAGGCACTTGGTCTGACAGCCGCTGATATGATGTGAAGTAGGTATGGACATTGCCCAGCCAAGTAAATCATGGTCGAGTAACGCCGGTCTGATTTCTAGGCCGACAGACATACTAGCACGATCGGATTTCATAAGCAATGCTTCCGGAAGCAGGCAGTGCAAGTCACAGTAAATCATTCGGTGTAAATCGTCTTGGTGGGGAGCATCATGCCAGATGGAAGCAAGCATTGCAAGATCAGTGAAAAACGCTTCTGTTAACTCAGGACTTAGCCAAGAAAATATCGAAGATAGCGGGACTTGGCCCAAGGAAACGGTATAGAAAAGACCTGGGTCTAGGAGAATTCGCTTCAGCATTCTCGTGAGTTTAGTTTCTCCGCGCACCATACGCAATTTGTCCAAAGATGCGGTGGCAGCATGCAATAACCGAATTATGTGTTGGGGAAGTGCCCGCGAAAGCCGTAATTCATATAGATTAATGAGATATCGCCTGTAACCAGCGAAAAATTCATCACCTCCATCTCCGGTGATCAATACTTTGACACGAGACCGTGCGGCCACACATAGAGAATACAATGGCACGATAGAGGTGTCGCCTAATGGCTCGTCTAATGTCCGATAAATTGCAACGAGAGGATCGTCAGTAGTGTGGGGATCAATAGCGGTCATTTGCTCATGAAATCCAAGCTGCCTGGCAACATCTTGGGCTAGGGGCCATTCGTTATCTTTAGGGGACATGTTATCCCAACGTACAGTGAAACACAATGGAGAAAGTTCAGCGTCTGTGGTGATGTGATAGGCCAGTATGCTCGAATCGAGGCCACCACTTAGAGCTATACCTATGGGTACATCAGACAGCAAGCTCGAGGTTACAGCGTGTGCAATGTAATTCCTAGTTTTTGCCAATACGGCTTCGGAAGATAATGAAACTGGGTCTGTACATGGTACCGTCCAATAACTATGATTCGTTGGGTATGATTGGCCCTTCTGCCAAACTAGGTAGTGTGCAGGCGGTAGCTTATTAATGCCTTGATAAACGCATCGCCAGGCTGGGTTAAACCCATAATAGAGAAAACTTGGAATGGCTTTGGGATCAAATTCGGGGCGAATCATTCCTGTAGCAAGGAGTGCGGATGGTTGCGAACCGAAAATAATGAATTCAGTGGTACACGCATAATATAGCGGTTTAATGCCAAAGCGGTCGCGGACCAGGAGGAGACGTTTCTTCTTGGTATCCCAAATGGCGAAGGCAAACATGCCGCGGAGATAAGAGACCATTTCTATCTCATGCTCTTCATAGAGATGGACTAAGACCTCGGTATCTGTCCGGGTGCGGAAGACATGGCCGCGCGTTTGCAGCCGTTGCCTTAATTCGGGGCTATTGTAGATCTCCCCGTTAAACGTTACTACCACCGAGCCGTCTTCATTAGTTAGCGGCTGTTTACCCCCTGCTA
>BEIM01000004.1 GCA_002898995.1 bacterium HR36 | reverse complement strand
CGATCCATTGCGGCGACAGGCACTGTGCTCGTCAGCACGCAGCACACATGAATCGGCAGCTGGGGTGGGAGAAGCGGCGTTGGGGTTGGAGTTATACGTGTTCGCCAGAGCGCAACACATTCGAGTTGCTCATTGAGACAAATGGGGCGCTGACTGTGGAGTAGGCGCTTGCCAGGAGGTAACCAATATCGAAGCGAACTCGAGTGGCAGGACAAAATGAGGCGCTTACTACTGGTGTGCCGCGGTTCAACTCCATTGAATCCAGGAGAGCGCTCGCCACGCTGTTGAGGCGTGGCACGGCCAGTGTAGTTGGCTGACTCGGCCTCTATCCAATTCAGGAAAGCGGGCGAAAATGATTTATGGAGAGCAACATCGGCAGAATCGTAAGTGGCCGACAATGGGAACTTAGCTAACGAATCCATGCGGGATTGGCAAGAACAATTCCTCGATGTGGTGGATCGAGAGGAGGCGGAACGACGGTTCCGCGCCGCGCTCGATGAGCGCCCGCGTGGTGAGGAGATGGTGGCGTTGGCAGAAGCGTTGGGAAGGGTGCTCAGCCGCGATATTGAGGCGCCGATAGATGTGCCCAGTTTCGATCGGGCCAACGTGGATGGATTCGCCGTGCGCGCCAGTGATACCTTCGGGGCTGAGGAAACCAAGCCAATTCGGCTGCGTTGGACGGGAGAGACGATCACACCAGGTCGGCGACCACAACGTGTAATCGAGCCGGGCACAGCGAGTGTGATAGCCACGGGAGGCATGTTGCCGCGCGGCGCGGATGCCGTGGTCATGGTAGAGTTTACCACGTTTGAACAGGAATCGTCGGGGGCGGGCTGGGTGATCGTGAGGCGGGCAGTTGCTCCAGGGGCTAATGTAACAATGGCGGGCACGGACATCGGTCAGGGGGAAGTGGTGCTGCGGCGCGGCGAGATATTGACGGCACGGGAGACGGCTGTGCTCGCGGCGCTGGGTATTGGCCAGGTGCCGGTCATTCGCCGACCGCGCGTCGCTATCCTTTCAACCGGCGATGAGTTGGTGGCTCCCGGACATGCGTTGCAGCCAGGCCAGATTTACGACAGCAACGCGACCATGCTGGCTGACGCAGTCCGCGAAAACGGGGGCGAGCCGACCATCCTCGGCATTGTTCCCGATAGCGCTCCTGCGCTGCGCACTGCTCTGGAGAAGGCCTTGGCCTGGGATCTGGTGCTGCTAAGTGGCGGTACGTCGAAGGGAGCGGGCGATTTATGCTACCGCGTGGTCGCGGAACTGGGCCCGCCAGGCATTCTCGTTCACGGCGTGGCGCTGAAGCCGGGCAAGCCCTTATGTCTGGCGGTAATCGGGCGCATTCCAGTTGTGATTCTGCCAGGATTTCCCACCTCAGCGCTCTTCGCTTTCCATGAATTTGTCGCTCCCGTGATTCGCCGTTGGGCTGGCCTGCCTGACCAGGAGCGAGCTACGCTGCCAGCACGGTTGCCATCTCGCATTCACTCCGAACGCGGCCGTACCGAGTACATGTTGGTGAATTTGGTGGAGTGGAAAGGGGCTGAGGAAACGCGACTTTCGGAGGAAACTGGCGAACCCCCTGGGCCCGCAACCGCTGACTCTGAAGCTCTCTCGCCTCCCAAGGCGGTGCGCTATGCGGCTTATCCCTTGGGCAAAGGCTCCGGGTCCGTAACCGCCTTTGGCCGGGCCGATGGTTTTATCGTCATTCCCAAAGACTGCGAGCTGCTCGAAGAAGGAGAACTGGTTGAGGTACACCTTCTGGGTAGGCAGCTACATCCTGCGGATCTGGTGGTGATCGGCAGCCATTGCGTCGGCCTGGATTACTTGCTGGGACGGCTGCACGACCAAGGTTGGCGTACCAAGACGCTGGCCGTTGGCAGTCTGGGCGGGCTTACCGCAGCGCAACGCGGCGCATGCGACTTGGCAGGGATCCATCTGCTCGATGAAAAAACCGGCGAGTATAACCGGCCGTTTGTTACCAAGGATCTCGTGCTGCTGCCTGGCTACGGCCGATTGTAGGGGATCGCTTTTCGACACGGCGACCCACGGTTCGCAGACAAGTCGGTGCAAGAAGCCGTGCACAACGCTTTAGCCGATCCCCACTGCATTCTTGTAAATCGCAATCGGGGCAGCGGTACGCGGATCTTGATAGACCAATTGTTGCAGGGAGCCAGGCCGCCCGGCTATACGACAGAAGCCCGCTCGCATCACGCAGTGGCGGCTGCCATTGTGCAGGAGCGGGCCGACTGGGGGGTATGTATCGAACACGTCGCTCGCCAGCACGGCCTGGACTTCCTTCCGCTGCAATACGAGTGGTTTGACTTCGTCGTGCCGAAAAACCGTTTGTCCCGCCCCGCAGTACGTGCATTCGCAGTACTGTTACGCGACCCGCAAACCGCGACGGCGTTAGCCAGCCTTGGCTTCACGCTCCGCCGCGACCTCTGAACTGAACAGTGGGAATGGGGAATTCTACGTGCTCTGAATCAAGGCCAAGCGCTGCTGCTGCATGCGACGGGCCCGAATAGATTCGGCAATTTTCGCCAGCGCCGCTTTCTTCGTTTTGCATCCTCGCCAGCCCAGGTGTTCTGCCAGGATGAGCGTTTCTTCCTTCGACAATTGCTTCTCGACTTGGCGTAGGGTACTGTCCAGCTGAGCCAAGGAAAAATCGGCGGCCGTGCTTTGCGCTTCGAGTTGCCGAATCCTCTCCAAGGCCTGTTGTACCTTGCTTTCATCCACAGACCGAACTGAACGTCGCCGAGTAGTTACAGGCACCGTACCCGTACGGTAATAGCCCTCGGCCTGCTGCAGAAAGCTGGCCCAGTGCGCTAGCGTCCAATCCTGAAATGGCTGCAACGCCTCTGCCACGCGGAGCAGATCCTCGGAAGCTGCTTTCGCCCCACTTCCCCGCAAGGCGTCTGCCAAGGCGCTAAGATACTGCCGCAGCACGCCGGCGTTCACGCTCCACCTCCGCCATCTTTTGCAAGAGCTTGTCCCTTATGTCGCGGAAATAATTCACCAAGGGTTGCTGCTCGGCAGAAAAATATCCCTCCAAACTGGCCCAAGAAAACTGTGAACTTTCGGGAATGCCTTCCTCAGTGATAGGAATCGCTTTGCCCCAGGCGCTTTTACAGGATTGAGGCAATTCGTCGAGAATCTGCTGTTGCACGCTAATGGGCCGTGCTGATCGGCGACGGACAAAATTAGGCACCACGCTCACGACTTCCAGATGAGGGCAGATCGCCGTGGCTTCGCCGGCTTGTGCATTGTCGGACGCGTTAGCCCCACGCGCCAGCACTCGCAGGGTGCGGAGCACGCGATATACCCCATCTGCCGACAGCTTGTCCAAACGAGTCGGTATTACCACGTAATCGCAGCAGCACAGCGCATTGATGCAGGCCGTGCTGAGCCGGGGCGGGCAATCCAGCAGAACAAAATCATAGTGCTCGCTCGCCCGCGGATCATGTAGAGCTTGCAAAAGCAGAAGGCGCACCTCCGCCTGCGTGCTCCGGGCCAGCCATTTCGATAGCAACTCTGACTCCACAAGCTGCAAACGGTCATCAGCGGGCACTATCTCGCAACGACTTTCCCGCCCTTCGAAAATGGGCAGAGCTAACGCTTGCAGATGCGCAAAGCTCGGCCGCTGCTCTTGGAAAAATTGATGTATCAAGCCCTGGTTTTGCGCGGCTTCATAATAACGATCGCCCAGGCACAGCAATGACAAAGAACCCTGATAGTCGAGGTCGAGCAGCAATACCCGGCTACCTTGCTCCGATAAGGTCGCTCCGAGGTATGCCGTAACCGTCGTCTTGCCGACACCGCCCTTCAGGTTCACCACAGCTATAATCCTCACTCGCCGCTGGTGGAGCGGCACAAAGGGCGGTTGTGGCGGCAAAGGTCTTCTCTGCCAGACTCTTCCGTCGAACTTTTCCAGTCCTTTGTAGGTTTCCAATTCCTGCCGAGCCTGGTCGCGTTCTTCTTTGATGCGTTGCAGTTGTGAACGGAACAGCTCCACTGCTTGGAGTCGGCCTTCCTTTTCCTGCTCCAGCTGTTGCGAAAGCTCCTGAATCGTTTGCTCGTACCGCGTCGCTTTCGGTTGCCAGTACTCCAGCTGTCGGCGGAGCTCGCTGAGCTGACGCGTCAACTTTTCCACGTAGTTTTCTCGGTTCTGCAGCGTTTCGCGCATGGCGGAGAATTCCCGGCGCAGCGCTGCCTCTGTGTTTCGTAGTTGGCGATTCTCGATGCGCAAATCCGCAGCTTGTTGTCGCAGTCCGACGTTTTCCCGCTCCAGTTGTTCCGAACGCAACCGCCAAGCCAGCTCTGCATCACTGGTTTTCGACGCACGCAGCCACCACCAGACCCAGCAGCCGATCGCAAGTGTCACCACTACTCCGACGATAAACGCTGCAATGGCTTCCGGGTTCGAACGCACCCATTCGGTTAGCAACCGCCACAAATCCGTGACCATGTCCTTACTCCCTCGGCACTGACACTGCCAGGGCCTGTTCGGCCTGAGACAGCGCTGCGGATCCATTATGGAGAAACATCAACGGCCGACAACTGGCACATTTCCGAGCAAGGAACACACCAACGATTATCCATCAGCTTGCGGCGCCAAGCTGACCCAGAATACTTTTCGCGATGGAAATGGCTTGCTAATTCGGACCATAGTAGTTGTGCTGAACGGCGCCGCGGCGTGGAAGGAAGCCGCATGCTACCCTCACTTTTCCAGCACTCACCTGCTGCCTGCCTCTGCCCAAGCAACGGGGCATTGAAGTGTGTGCCTTCCCTGGTGGCACTGTCGGATTTGTTGAACCAGCCGGGGTGCTAGCCCACTATGGCTTGAGTTGGTTAGAACCGTCAGAATCCGTAGGCGTGCCCTGGTCGCACAGCGACCAGAGAGGTGAGCTCGCCGCGTAGGAGGATTTGTTCCGCCCGTCGCTTGCTCATCTGCATTAGCGGCTGCGGAAACAAACGTAGTCGGCGTAAAACCTAGTTGCGCTGTCAGCGTGCGCACCGCTTTCTTAGGTGTAGGCGGGAAGTGGCAGCGCTCCCTAAAATAAGTCAGCCAGTTCGCAACGGAGGGATAGCCATGATTAGCGTATCCGAGTTGAAAAAAGGGACGGTGATCACGCTGGATGGGGCACATTGGATCGTGGAAGATTATCACATTCAGAAGACGGCACAACGCAAGCCTGTGCTTCAAGTGCGGCTACGTAACATGCGAACGGGGCACGTCATCGAGCGCAGTTTCAACGAGACTGACCGTGTCGAAGCTCCGGAAGTCGCTACCCGCCAGTTCCAATTCCTTTACGAGGACCGTAATGGCTACGTCTTCATGGACTCAGAAACCTACGACCAGATCACCGTGCCTGCGGAGATTGTCGGCAAGGGGAAATGGTTATTGAAAGAGGGCGCGGAATTTCCCGTGCGATTGGTAGAAGGCCAGCCTGTGCAGGTGGTCTTTCCCCCAGCTTTTGTAGATGAAGTAGTAGAGACAGGGGAAGGATCGGCTGCGGGACACGCGAGCAATGTTCTCAAAGATGCGAAGCTGGCTTGCGGCTTGGAAATCAAAGTGCCCCAATTCATCCGCGTCGGCGACCTCGTACGAGTGGATACCGAAACACACAAATACCTTGGCAAGGAGACGCCCAAGAAATAATGCTCGATATACTCCCCGACGCCACACGACGACCTTAGCCCCCCTGCTATTGCTCTGCCTCAAACCCTCACTCATTGGGTAACCCATGGCTTCCTCAACCAGCCCTGCAAGACTTGATGCAACCTTGCGTGCGCAATTGCGGCGACCCATTTCCAGGGGGCGGCGAATTTGGGAAACCTCGATCGCTATCGGCTTGGGTTCATCCGCGGTATTGTCACTGCTAATCACGCTGGCCATACTCCTGGTCTTGGTGTATCGCACCACGCTGTTTTTCCAGGACGCTGAATACGATGAGCAGCACCGTGTTGCCTTGCAACGAGCGGCAGCTGTCTACATGGTCCCCGTTGATCCCTCGTATGCCTGGAGCATTGCCCTGGCCCTGTATCCACAAACGCTGAACGATTTGCCCTCCCTGGAGCGAGAGCGCGTTAGCCTGGGCTATTTTTTGACGGGCACGGAATGGTCAGCGGGGTTTCGCGGGGAGAAATACGGAATGGTGCCTTTGCTTCTGGGCACGCTGATGGTCACGACCATCGCTGCGCTACTAGCGCTGCCCGCCGGTGTCCTGACCTCCCTTTTCCTCAGCGAGTACGCCGGGCCAAGGCTGCGTGCGCTTCTCAAGCCCGTATTGGAAATTCTGGCTGGCATCCCAACTGTTGTGTACGGCTATTTCGCCCTGACCACCATCACGCCACTGCTTCAATCCTGGCTTCCTGATCTGGAACCCAACAATCAGCTCAGCGGCGGCATGGTGGTAGCGATTATGATTTTCCCCATGGTCACCAGCCTGAGTGAAGATAGCCTGCGTGCCGTACCGCAAGCGTTGCGGGATGCTTCGTATGCACTCGGGGCGAATCGGTTCGAGACAGCGACGCGCGTGGTGCTGCCCGCAGCTCTTTCTGGAGTGACGGCGTCATTCCTCTTGGCTATCGCTCGCGCCATGGGCGAGACCATGGCCGTCTCCCTGGCCTGCGGTGGTAAGCCCACGCTTAGTTTTGACCCTCGCGTCGGCGCTGCGACTATCACCAGCTATATCGCCAACGTCGCGGTCGGCGACGTCATGCATTCGGGCACGCAGTTCCTTTCCCTCTTTGCCCTGGCCCTCGTGCTCTTTGCCATGACTCTACTCACCAATTTGGCCGGCGTATTTGTCCTACGCAAATACCGCCAAGTCTATGTCTAACACTTGTCTGGCACTCGCGGGTGAATCTCAGCAATGAACTCCACCAGGCCACGCACCGGCAACCCACTGCACGATCCGCCCTGGACTTTTCGCGAGCTCTGGCCCAGCGCTTTGCTCTGGTCAGCACTGGCCCCAGGCCTGGTCTTGGTGCTGGCGGTATTGAATTGGCTCATCGGTGGGACTGACTTGCGCGAAGCTGCCACGCGAGCTGGACGCTGGTTGAGTTTAACAGCGTTCCTCGGTGCAGGCATCTTTCTAGGCTACTTGCTGTACTGGTCGCGCAGTGTTCGGGCTACTCTTTTCGTCGTCGTTACTTTGCTGGTTACGGGATTGTCGCTGGTGGTGCTGGGCTGGTTTATCGCGACGTTAGTTCGCGACAGCTGGCGCTGGCTTACCGCTACACAAGCGGCAATGCGCGGCAAAAACCAGGCTCTGCTTCAACGAGCGAAGGAGTTTGAGCAGGAGTGCCAGCAGGAGCGCAGCCGTTTTGAAGAGGAAGCTCAGCAGCTGCGGCAGGAAATCGAGGAAGAAATCCGAGAATTACTTGCCGCCAGCCCAACTCCTGAAGACTGCGCTTTAGCCCAAAAACAGGCGGACGAGTTGCGGCGTGATCTGGAACAGCGTCTGCAACGCGCTCGTCAGCGGCTCGAAGACGACCAAGCGTTGACCCGCAAGGAAATCCAGATCGAAATCCAGACGCAATGGCAACACGACACCAGTGCTTTGGCCGCGCTGCGGCGATTCCTGACGTCCACTTCAAAAGATGACCCTGCCGAAACGGGCATCCTTCCGGCACTGGTCGGCAGTTTTTATATGGCGATCATTGTGCTGGTCGTCGCGGTGCCAATCGGGGTTGCCGCCGCTGTGTATCTCGAGGAATACGGCCGCCGCCACTGGCTGGCCCGCGTCATTGAAATCAATCTCGCTAATTTGGCTGGCGTTCCCTCGGTGGTTTATGGCATTCTCGGTGCCTTCCTTTTTGTCGAACTTCTTTTCCAGCCACTCGTCACTTCCGAAGGCAGCTTCCGTCTCGCCTGGTTGCAACACCTGAGCGAACGGCTCTTTGGTCAAGAAGTGAAGGTGGCTCATCGTAACACGCTGAGCGGCGGGCTCACCCTGGCCCTGCTCAGTCTGCCTGTGATAATCATTACCGCCCAGGAAGCCATTCGCGCGGTGCCCACCTCCATCCGCCACGCCGCGCTAGCTTTGGGGGCTACGCGCTGGCAAGTTATTGCTCATCACGTCCTGCCTTATGCTTTTCCCAACATCCTCACGGGCGTCATTCTGGCCATTTCCCGCGTGCTCGGCGAGGCCGCTCCCTTGGTGCTGTTTGGCGCCTTTTTATATCTCGATTACACACCTCATTTGTTCAGCCGATTCACGGTCCTGCCCATGCAAATCTACAATTGGGCGGGCCGGCCACAACCCAGCTGGCATTATTGCGCCGCGATGACCAGCTTGGTATTACTGGGACTGCTGTTGCTCCTCAACGCCGCGGCCATCATTTTGCGGCAACGCGGCCGACGCCGGCTCCGTTGGTGATCAACTAGGTTTTTCCCCGCCAGCCGATACAACATAGTCGGGCATTCTGCGTGCTCGGCTGCATCTAATAGCTCGCACCCTTTGCCGACTCTTGTCCAGGGGGAGTCTGATGAGAAACACCTTGCGAAGAATCCTGCTCTCCAGCTTGGCTTTGGTGTTAATAGTACCTGGTTGCCTGCGCCCGCAAGGGGAGCGCTTCGGCAAATACATGGTTGTCGGCACCTTCACAGACGACGCCCAACAAGATAAGTGCAAGGCCAACGCCGAGGCTGTCCTGACGCGGCATCCCGACATTAACTGTCTGGTCGGCCTTTGGGCTTATAATCCCCCTGCCCTCTTGCAGGCGGTGAAAGAGGCCGGCAAATTGGGCCAGGTACACATTGTTGCCTTTGACGAGAATGAAGAAACCTTGCAGGGCATTAAAGATGGCCACATTGTGGGAACTGTTGTCCAGGATCCTTACAATTTCGGCTATCAATCAATGCGCATCCTGGCGGCTACGTTGCGGAAAGAAGACCCGCAATTGCCAGACGATCGCATTGTCTATATCCCGCATCGCGTCATCACCCAAGAGAACGTGGAAGAGTTTCACAAGCAACTCCGCGAACTGAAGGAACGAGTCCCTGGGCCTCCTAAAGGAGATGTCCCGCAGCGTCTTTTTCTCGCTTTCATCAGCAATAATCCGCACGAATTCTGGACGATTTGCGAACGCGGCGTGCAGCAGGCTGCCCAGGACTTCAATATTCAGTACGAATTTCACCGCCCTGCTCGTGGCACGCCTGAGGAACAGCGCTCCATCCTGGAAACTTTATTGGCGCGGGGAGTGCAAGGAGTAGCTATCAGTCCCGTAGACGCCGCCAACCAGGCGCAGTTTTTCGACGCAATCGCTGCTAAGATTCCTTTGATTGCCGCCGATAGCGATCTCCCGTCTGGCAGTAAACGCCTTTGCTATGTCGGCACCAACAATGTGGAAGCCGGGCGTGCGGCCGGCCAGTTGGTGCGGAAAGTGCTTCCCGAAGGAGGTAAAGTGGCCATTTTTGTTGGACGTCTGGATGTTCAGAATGCTATCGAACGCCGTCGCGGTGTATTAGAAGCCCTGAGCGAACCATGATGTCAGACACCCAGACTACGGATTTTGCGAAGTCCAGCGCGCCCCTCCTACAGGTCGTAGGCATTAGTAAAGCCTTTCCCGGTGTGCAAGCACTCTCTAATGTTTCGTTACGGCTATATCCTGGCGAGATCCTGGCGGTGGTCGGAGAAAACGGTGCCGGCAAATCCACACTCATGAAAATCCTGGCCGGCGTCCTGCAACCCGATGCTGGCCAGATCTACTTGCAGGGGCATCCTGTCCGCTTTCGCCATGTCGAAGACGCGCAGCGCCATGGCATTGCTTTGATTCACCAGGAACTCAACCTCGTGCCCAACCTGGATATAGCGGGCAACATATTTCTCGGCCGGGAACCTGCGCAACTAGGTCCGATCCGCTGGCTGGCGCGCGACATCTATCGCCAGGCCGCCTTGTATGCCCAGCAATTGGGAATCCAGGCTCCTCTGACCACCCCGGTCAAGAATCTCTCCGTGGGTCAGCAACAACTGGTCGAAATCGCCAAGGCCCTTTCGTTAGCCTCACGTATCCTCATCATGGACGAACCAACCTCCAGCCTGACGCCCCGAGAAACCGAGCGCCTCTTTCAAATCATACGCCAGCTGAGTCAGCAAGGTGTTAGTATCATCTATATCTCACATCGGCTGCGGGAAGTAGACCAGATTGCCGATCGTGTCAGCGTGCTTCGTGATGGTGGCAACGCGGGTGAATTGGCCAAAGACCAGATCAACTACGAAGCTATGGTGCGGCTCATGGTAGGTCGGGAGCTAAAGCAGTTTTATCAGCGCCATTTTGCTGCCCCAGTTGCCAAAGAGGCGTTGGTTCATGTCACCAACCTACGCTTCCATCTCCACCAGCAGCGGCCTATTTCCTTCACCATTTATCGGGGCGAGGTTCTAGGTGTCGCCGGGCTAATGGGTTCCGGACGCACGCGGTTGCTAGAAACTATATTCGGCATCCGCCCGAAAATCTCTGGGCAAATTTATCTAGGACAGCGCGAAGTCCGCATTCAATCCCCTTATGATGCCATCCAAGCCGGAATTTACCTTATTCCCGAAGATCGCAAGTGCCACGGTCTCATCTTAGAAGATAGCGTATGTCATAATCTCAGTCTTCCTTCGCTTCGGGAGTTGACCCGGTACTGGCTCATTCGCACACGGCAAGAAAAAATCCTGGCCCGTCGCATGATCGCGCATCTTAACATTCGCACTCCCCACCTGGATCAACCCGTGGGCCTGCTTAGTGGGGGCAATCAGCAGAAAACCGTCCTAGGTAAATGGCTGGCCCGACGACCGCGCTGGCTTCTCCTAGATGAACCGACTCGCGGCATAGACGTTCATACCAAGTCGGAGATTTACGCACTCATAGATAACCTGGCGCACCAAGGAGTCGCTATCTTGTTAGTGTCGAGTGAGTTGGAAGAAATCCTTGGTCTGTGCGACCGCGTCCTGGTAATGCATCAAGGGGAACTTGCAGGCGAATTGCCTCGCCCGCAAATCCACGAAGAAACGATCATGCGTCTCGCCACAGGAGGGAAGATATCGCTATGAAAAAACTCCTCGGCTTGACCGTTTTTCTCGCGTTGCTTTATGCGGCACTATGTATTGCGCGCGGCCAATTGCCCGACTATGCGTTCCATTATAACTTGGGCCGCGATATTGGTTATTACGGAATTATGACACTCGAGGCCGGCATTCTAATCATTAGCGGCGGCATTGATCTGTCCATAGGTTCTGTGGTAGGGCTGACGGCTACGCTACTCCCCATGATCCTGCTCGCGTATGGTGAGACAAACGCCGCCTACCAAGTGTTTGCTATTTGCCTCGTTCTCGGTTTGGGTGCATTAATTGGCCTCGCCCATGGTGTGCTCATCACGAAACTGGGATTGCAGCCGTTTGTCGTAACGTTGTGCGGATTGTTCATTTACCGGGGTTTAGCGCGGTGGATTAGTGAGGAGCAAGTCATGGGATTGGGCAACCGCTTTGCCCAGCTGAAAGGCCTGCTTTACGCTGATCCCGTCGGCCCATTTCCTAAGTTTTTTGTTATCTTACTGATCCTGGTGGGCGTTTTTGGCGTTTTCTTGCACGGTACGCTGTATGGGCGCTATCTCTTTGCCATCGGAGGCAATGAGCGGGCCGCCCGCTATGCAGGTATCGCAGTGGATCGCTATAAGATTCTTGCTTACGTCATCTGCTCGACGCTGGCAGCATTTGCCGGCATCCTCTATGTGATGCAGCATAATTCTGCCTTGCCTTCGAACACGGGAAGTTTTTATGAACTTTACGCCATAGCAGCCGCAGTATTAGGAGGTTGCAGTTTGCGAGGGGGCGAAGGCACTGTGCCCAGCATGGTATTGGGCACTGCGATTATCTGGTTGCTTGACCGCTGGACCTTGACACTGGGGATTCGGAGCGAGTTGCTATCTACTGTGGTGGGAGCCTTCTTATTAGCAGGCGCCATTCTCGAAGAGATGCTGCGGCGGTGGCAATCCGAGCCAAGGTAATACTAACTTCTAACATTCCAGGAGTGGTTTATGTGTGATCCCATGCAGGTCCTTCGATTAAACTATCAACCCCAGCTCCCGCAGCGTCGCGATTGGGGTATCGGCTGCATTGGGGCGGGTTTTATTATGCGCGATTGCCATCTCGTCGCTTATAAGCGGGCAGGTTTCCGTCCCGTGGCCATTTATTCTAAAACTTATAAGCACGCATCTGCCCTGGCTGCACAGTTTGGTATTCCACGATGTTATCGGCATCTCGAAGAGTTGTTGGGCGACCCTGAAGTGGAAATTCTTGACATTGCGGTGCCCCCGGATCAGCAGCCGAATATTATCCGCTGCGCGGTTCGCTATGGAGGCAAAATTCGAGGAATACTGGCGCAAAAACCATTGGCTATGAGCTATCGGGAAGGCCGGGAATTGGTCGAACTTTGTGAGCGGGCGGGGATTAAACTCGGCGTCAATCATAATATGCGTTACGATCAGTCAGTACGAGCCTTGAAAGACATCCTGAATAGAGGCTGGCTAGGAGAAGTAATATTGGCAACTATAGAAATGCGCGCCATACCGCACTGGATGCCTTGGGCTGAGGGCCTGCGCTCCCTAAGCACGTTTATTATGAGCATCCATCATCTCGATACCTTTCGTTTCTGGTTGGGAAACCCTGAGCGGGTTCTGGCGAGTACCTGTCCTGATCCACGTACTAAGTTTCCGCATCGAGACGGGATTAATCTCTATATTCTCGAATATCCTAACGGTGCTCGTGCCTGCGCCTGGGATGATGTCTGGACCGGGCCATGCAAGGAGGGGAGCGAAGGGGACATTTATATCCGTTGGCGGGTAGAAGGGACTGATGGTCTGGCTCGGGGAACCATCGGTTGGCCAGCTTATCCTGCACGTTGTCCTAGTACGCTCGATTTCACGACTCGGCAGTTTCCCGGTTATTGGTTCTGCCCCCGTTGGCAGGACGTGTGGTTTCCTGACGCCTTCGTCGGGACGATGGCGCAGTTGCTCTCCGCTGTCGAAAATGGTTGTGAGCCAGAAATCAGTGGCCGAGATAACTTAGATACGCTGGCCTTGTGTGAGGCAGTCCTCCTCAGCGCGGAAACTCACCGCGCGGTAACCCTCGAGGAGATTCGCGAGAATCCCCCGTTGGCCATCGCAACCACGACTCAGCATAAGGCCAGGCAAGGGGAATCGAAGAAAATTCAGATAGACAACTAAGTAGGAGTCATGGCTTGTGGTGATGCTCCATCGCGCCTGCTAAGTAGTCCGCGGTACGAGCATATGAATTAAAGTAATGCATAAGGAGCGATTATGGCCAACGTCAAGAACTTCGGAGCTGTAGGCGATGGGCGGACAGATGATACGGCGGCATTTGAACATGCTATCAAAATGGGCGACGGTCTGATCGAGGTGCCTCGCGGCGACTATGTGCTGACGCGTCCCCTGGTAATCCCGTTGGTTCACACGGGCCGGTTCAGCATAAACGGCTTAGGGGGACAAGGCCGTCTGGTCATGCGCGGACCCGGACCCGCCCTCTACCTAGTGGGAACACATGATCGCACTGCGGACCCTAGTCATTTTCGAGAAGGCGTTTGGCAACGCGAGCGGTTTCCGACGATTGCGGATATAGAAATTGTCGGGGAGCATCCAGAAGCCGACGGTGTGCGCATCGAAGGGACTATGCAAAGCACTTTGACTCACGTATTGATTCGCCGCTGTCGTTATGGCGTGCATTTAATCAAGCGGGCCCGCAACGTAATTCTGGATGGATGCCATATCTATCATTGTCGTCGCGTTGGCGTGTATTTCGATCACGTGAATTTGCACCAGACGAATATTTATGGGTGCCCTATCAGCTATAATCCTCAAGGGGGCATTCGCATCGAGGGAAGTGAAGTACGCAATATTCAGATTTGTGGTAATGACATTGAATATAACTACGACGAAAAAGCCGAGGGCTCAGCCGACATACTTTTCGATTGCCGAGAAGGTACGGTGCGAGAAGGAACGATAGTAGGTAATACGATTCAGGCCCGAGAAAGCCCCGACGGAGCTAATATCCGGCTACGCGGTGTTGGCCGGGATAATCCTAATGCCGTCGGAGTGCTGACGATCAGCGGCAACCTCTTGGGGAGCCAGGAAACGGTTTTGCACCTGGCAGCGTGTCGGGGTGTGGTGATTAGCGGCAATGCGATTTATAGCGGTTACCGTTACGTATTGCGGGCAGAAGATTGCATCAATATAGTGTTCAGCGGCAATACTCTAGACTACAATTCGGATTATAAAGGGCATTCTACGGACGTGATGTTATGGGAGCGATGCTCACAAGTTGGAATGCAGGGGAATGTTCAGGTGCATACTCTGCCGGCGAAACTGGAAACGTTGGCTAGCTGGATATTTCGGCAATGCCGAGACCTGGTGATTCAAGGTTGCCAGATACTTTCTGCCCGGCAGCGAGGGATCTGGTTGGAGGGATGTGAACGGGTGTTAGTCGGTAGTTGTCGCATTGGTGTCACCGGCGGCCAGGAGAATTACTTAGCGGCTGTGGAAGCGGATAAGCAATGCCGGGGTATCTTTGTGACGCAGAACCTTTTGAGTAAATGCCGGCTCGGCGATGTAATCTTGCCAGAAGGTGCTGGTTCGGCGGCAAGCAATTTTGTGGACGGCTAATCCTCTGACGGTGCGCCGGAGAATTTTCAGCATTGGTCAGGGTGGCTTTCGTGATGAAGGTGAAACTGGCTCGTGGCTGTCATGGTGAGCAGGCAGCTAGTGGAATTGTGCTTGGCGACTTGCACGTGCCCCAACGACCGACCCCGTCAAGAGGACACACTGCTCGCCAACTGCTGCGACCCAGAGGACGCATAGGATCCAGGAGAGTGCGAGCGCGACTTTTTAACTTAGCTCGTGCAGGGACTGCACAAGCTGAGGCGATGGGTTCGGCGAGCTATGCGGCTTCTTGACCCTGCAGGGTACCGCGGCTAGTATGAGGTAAGAAGCAAGTTGAGGGGAAAGCGGCGTTTCTTTAGTGAAGCTGCTTTCTGAGCCAAAGGGGAACAACATTTGGAAAAAGCGAGGCGAACTATGAAGTACCTGCCCAGAACGCTGCCGGTGGCGCTAGTGGTAGTTGGAACGATGATAGCTGTGCAGAAGCCGACCCAGCCGGTGGCAGTGCACGCCCAGGAGCAGAAGCTGCCGGAAAAGCAGAAGTTCAACGCTACCACTCCCGATGGTGTGCGCTTGGCTGGGGACTTCTACCCTTCGCCGAAAGGGCGCAATGGTCCAGTCATCCTCTTGCTGCATGCCGTGGGCCGTTCCGCAACAAAGGAAGCGCTCAGCCGCAAGAATTTCCCGCCCGCTTTTATTCAGGAGTTGCAGGCTAAGGGTTATGCCGTACTGACTTTTGATTTTCGCGGCTACGGGGAGAGCACACAGGTGGAGCAGAAGTTTTGGACCAATAACCCGCTGGGTCTTCCAGTAAATCCGCTCAATCCGCCCGCTTCCATTGATGCCAAGCAGTTCACCAATCCGCGCCATTTTCTGAGTATGGGCAACGATCTGATTGCTGCGAAGGAGTGGCTCAACCTGGCCAACAACGCAGGCGATTGCAATGCGGCAGCTCTGGTCATTGTCGCCTGCGAGGAAACTGGCATGCTGGCGCTATGTTGGGCCTATGCGGAGCATATGGACCCTGCACGGCGGAAAGATCCTCTGAATCCCAACAGTGAATCGCAAGGGCGGGACATCGGGGCGCTCATCTTCTTCAGTTTTCGCGACACCCTGAACGGTGTCGGCATAGGTACGCGCTTACCGGCGTGGTTGCAAAAGTGTCCTGACCTGCGTGATACGCCCATGGCTAACAATGTGGCCGCCGAAGACTCTATCGGCCGCAGCGCCTGGCAACGCGTGCTCAACTACATTCGTCCTGAAGCGCAGAAAGCCAAGTTCGAGGCTCGGGGCACGGGTACGAACGTGATCAAGAGCAAACTCGTCGGTCATCGCCTGCTAACGGGCGTCGCCAATTTTAAGGCCGAAGACTGGATTGATTCTTACATCAGTAAATACCTCGGGGGCGAACGCCGCTGGCGGCAGCAACCGCAGGTTGGTAACGTCGGCGAATTCAACCTACGCCTCCTCGGCTTTTAGCCGTTAGTCTACGTCTTAGAAACCAGGGCTTCGGCTTTGCGTAGCCAGGCCGCAAGTGCTTTTTCCAGCAGGCGACATTCGCCTTCCAGTTCGCGGTAGTACGCTTCCTTCAAATCAGGAAAATCGGGCACAGCGCAGTTAGGTTCAGTGCGTGTGGTTTGCTGGGCACAATAAGAAATGAAGTCTCGTTCGCGTCGTTCCAAAGCGGCCAGGTCTCGTTGCAAAACACTTTCCACCGCTGCGACCAAAGCTTCTACCTTTTCGCTGATCGAGCCGTCCGTCATTGCGCACTCTCCATATCCTGGGGTTGGTAAAGCCTTCACTGGGTTCACCGCGCCACCTGAGTATGGCCAGGCCCCTCTTGGCCATTCGGGCTGCCGAACTCCTCCTACCGTTCTGGTCAGCACAAGCCCCCATACTCCAAGGCCTTCGTATTGTCCAGCGCAGTCAGATCGAGGTTCTTCGTGATTTGCCGGGGTTCAAGGTTTCTTTTGTTGCAGGTCAGGCCGCATATTTTGGAATAGTTCCAGCCAGGCGAGCGTGAGCTTGTCAGCTAGCTCGGACGACTGGCGCAACTCTTCTGGCGTTTTTCCCCAGTAAAAACCGATCCAACCGCTGACGTAACGCCGCGACTGACGGATGAATTGGCCCAATTCGGCGGGCGTACAATTCAATGGAAACATTTCCTCGACGACAATGGGTTTGCCGAGTACATATTCCCGTAGTCGCTCCACCGCCGCTTCAATTTCGCCACTTTTGGGATAAATGTGCAGGCACAGAAAGTCCAGATAGCAGGCTAGTCGCTGCGGATCAAATCCAGAATGAAACTTGCGGCGTTCGATATTACCATCCAGCAGCCCCACGGTAATGAGCGTATGCGGGTCGTGGCGACGAATTGCGGACACCAGTGTCCGCACCCACATTTCCCCAATTTCCTCGCGTGCGCGTCTACGAGCATCCAGGGTGACAAATTGCACGAAGCATTTCCCGCCAAACTCCGGGCCTAGCCAGTTGCGGCCTGGTACCTGGCCTCCAGGGATTACTGGCTCATTCATCAAATCGTAGCACCAGACCGCTGGGTGCCCAGCACAACATTGGGCTATCGCCTGCCAGAACCGCGTTTGCATCTCCCAACGCTCTGTTTCGCTCAGGGCATCGTACCATGCGGCCACATCGCGCCGATGGTAACAGCCCAGACCAGTCAAGTCGAGGTATAATCCCGTTTCAGCCGCCAGATTGAGCAAGCGCCGCAGCCGTGCTAACGCTTTGCTACACGGCGTATCCGGAACCGGCAAGAATCGGCTCACTTGCAAATGAATTCGCACAACGTTGGCACCCAGCCGTTTCATCTCGCGGAAGTCCTCCGCGATCTTATCCCACTCCGCGTCCCAGTAATCCTCGATCAGCCGGCCCCGTTCATCGTGATCGTAGTTGAAACCCCATGGAACGAACGGTTTTCCCGATTGTGCTAGGCAAAAGCCACGGCCATCCGCGCTCACCACAATCCGTTCCAGCCTAGCCGTGTTGCCAACCAGAGATGATGGCTGGTCTCGAACCGACTGCGCCAGGTTCACGGCTAACAGACACGCTCCTGCGACGATGACAGGATATGCTATCGCAGCCACCCTACTGGCGATCGGCAACAGTTCTATGCGCGTGTTCATTCGCATCTCCTCTGGTCAGGAAGTTCGCTCCTGATCTTTCTAACCGCGAAGCTGCCAGTCTGCCAAGACCGCTTGTTTCCAGGTGGCCCGGCGGGTTGCCCAGGTACTGCCTCTTTCCATTGGCGCTTCTGCTACGACAATGATGACACTGACTTTTGGCGGAGCCACTCTTTTCACCATAAGGATACTGCGATGCATTTGATCTTCGCCCTGCACAATCACCAGCCGGTCGGTAACTTCGGCTTTGTCTTTGAGCAAGCCTACCGCGACGGCTACCTGCCCTTCCTTGAGCTTCTGGAGCAGTACCCTGACATTCGCTTTTCCTTGCATATAAGCGGCTCACTCCTGGAATGGTTATCGGACCATCATCCGGACTACATCGAGCGGTTGCGGGCTTTGGTCGGGCGCGGCCAACTGGAGATACTGGGTGGCGCGTATTTCGAGCCGATCCTCGTCATGTTGCCACGCCGCGACCGCCTCGGGCAGTTACGGGAGTACGCCAATCGTTTGCGCCAAGTGTTTGCTACGGAAGTCCACGGCGTTTGGTTGGCTGAACGTGTCTGGGAACAGGAACTGGCAGCTGACCTAGCGGAAGCGGGTGTCCGCTTCACACTCCTAGACGATTTCCATTTCCGCCAGGCAGGCCTTGCAGAAGACCAACTCTGCGGTTACTACCTGACCGAGGATCAAGGCCAGTTGCTGCGCCTGTTTCCGGTCAGCGAGCAGTTGCGCTATCTCGTGCCTTGGAAAGAGCCCGAAGAAAGCATTGAATACCTTCGCCAGCTTCATCAGCGCAAAAGCGACGCCATCGCAGTCTGCGCCGACGACGGTGAAAAATTTGGCGTCTGGCCCGAAACCCACCAACATTGCTACACGCGCGGCTGGTTACGCCGTTGGTTTGACCTTTTGTTGCAAAACCGCGACTGGCTGCACCTAACCTCCTTCGACCAGGTTTTGAAATCGCAGTCGCCTCTCGGCGTGGTCTATCTTCCCGACTGCAGCTACCGCGAAATGACTGAATGGGCCTTGCCGCCCACCAGCCAGCGACACTTGCTCGAACTCAAGAAGCAATTGGAAAACCATCCCAGCTGGCCACACCTCCGTACATTTTTGCGCGGCGGATTCTGGCGCAATTTCCTCGCCCGCTATCCCGAAGTGCGGGAAATGTATGCGCGGATGCGGGAGGTTAGCGACCTCGCGGCCCGAGCGGAGAAACGCAAGGCCCTAACGGATCAAGCGCGCTTAGACCTCTATCGCGCCCAGGTGAATTGCCCTTACTGGCATGGCGCTTTCGGCGGGCTTTATTTGCCCCACTTGCGCCAAGCAGTCTATCACCATTTGCTTCGCGCGGACTCGGCCTTACGCTCCGTCAAACGCGTGCAAGTAACCGCCGCGGATTACAACTTAGACGGGCAGGAAGAGCTGTGTTTGGCTAACTCCCAGATGCGCCTGTATCTGGCTCCCCATCAAGGCGGTATGCTCTACGAGTGGGATGTCTTTCCCTTTTGCCATAACTTGTTAGCGACACTATCTCGCCGACCCGAGAGCTATCATTGTACTATCTTAGAAGCGGCGGGTATTAGCCAGACTGATTCCTGGGGAGCACTCCACGAACAAGTCAAGTTCAAGCATCCTGAGTTGCACAAGCTTCTCTACTATGATAGCTACCTCCGCAAGAGCCTGCAGGAACATTTCTATCCCTGCGATACCACCCTCGATCATCTTATCCGATTAGAGGCGCAGGACCTAACGGACTTAGTATATGGTTCCTGGAGCTGGCAAGCCCAAAAAACTAAGTGGGGCGTTCAGCTTTTACTGCAGCGGGAGGCCATGCTTGGCGATAAACCAGTGCGCGTTAGCAAGCTCCTGACTCTGAACCGTGATAGTGCCGAGCTGTGCGTGGAATATAATTGTAATAATCTGCCTGCGGGGAGCTATATATTTGCCTCGGAATGGAATTTTGCCGGATTGGCGCCGCATGCCGATGACCGTTATTATTGGCAGGGGAAAGGCCAACGTCTTGGCCGGCTCGGTGAACCCCTGGACCTGCAAGCAACCCACGTATTTGGACTAGCGGACGACTGGCTCGGACTGCGGATTTCCTTGCACGCCGAACCCGCAGCGGCTATCTGGGCGCTGCCGATCCAAACCGTCAGCCAGTCGGAAGGTGGGTTTGAATTAGTCTATCAAAGCTCGGCTGTTTTCGCATATTGGAAACTAGACCTAGCCGAAAATGCTCATTGGTCTGCGACTCTTACCTGGCGGATATCCGGTTGCGCACAAACAAAATAGCGTATCCAGAATATTACAACATAGGCCTAGTTTGACACGCCGAGATGATCTCTGCGCTGGATAGAAAGAGGATGCCTAATTGTTCGGCATCGCGTCGCGCTTGTTCCTGATATAGACCCGCCGCCGGTACGTCTATTCCTGCAGATGCGTCTTCCGCAATCACTACTGAGAACCCAGCGAAACGCAAATCCCGTGCGGTATAAAATACGCAGATATTCTTGGCTAGGCCGCAAACAACTATTGCTTCAATATTAGCAGCGCGCAGCAGTGTTGGGTAAGCGGGATGCTGGGCGGTGATGGCGTAGGCATCGCGCTCGCGCAGGAAGCCTTTTCGCCATATAGTGTGAAATTTTTCCGCATGTAAGCCAGGCAGGAAATCGGCACCGCGCGTGCCTTGTACACAATGTGGCGGATAGAGATTATCACGTTGCCCCAGAAAACTGCAATGATCAGGCGGATGCCAGTCCTGGGTGGCGTCAATGCGAGCCCAACCGAGTTCCAGTAACCGATTCACCGCGGGAACAATAGCTAATGCCCCGGGGACGGGTAGCTCCTCAGGGCATAGTTCACTAAATCCACATTGCGCATCCACGACAATTAGAGCGCTGCGGGATAGATTCAAGGAGATAGTCATGGCTCAGTTCATTTGGTGGACTGCGGAAAATCTCCCGCAACTACGATATAGAGCTTTTCCGGCACCAGATACTGGCGTATCGCCTCGTGGACTTGCTTAGCGGTAAGCTCGGCTATTTGTTTTTCCAGGTCCTGATAGTAGTGCATGGTGCGACCTTCGTGAGCAAGCTCCGCGAGCAGGCTAGCCAGGGTCCCGTCATTAGTCCTAGCAACGCGCTGTTGTTCGATCCAGCCTTTCTTGGCGCGTCTCACCTCTTCTTCGGTAACACCCTCTTTCCGCAATTTTTCAATTTCTTCTCGAATCAGGGTCTCTACGCGCTCTCGATTTTGGGGGTTATAGATAGCATAAATGAGAAAACTGGCTCTCTTGTCCAATGCCGATGCTGAAAAGCGCGAGCCGACTCCATAAGACAAACCCTCCTTTTCCCGAATGCGATCGCCGAGGCGCGAGGATAAGCTACTGTTCCCCAGTATATAATCGCCCAAGACTAATGCCGCGTAGTCAGGGTCGCTGTCACTCAGTGGGAAGACCAAGCCTGCCACATAGATGGCGTTCGCTTTATCAGGGGTATGGATCACTACGTGTCCCGGCTTGGTGTCCAGTGCAGGTCGCGGAATGCGCACATAAGGCTGAGGAGCCTTCCAATCGCTCACCAAGGCCGCCAGCAAGGTAACAGTGCTACTAGGATCAAAGTCGCCGACGAGAGCTAATTCACCTGCGTTGCCGCCAATGAATTCCTTATATAGTTGCCGAATCGTATCTATCTTTAGCGCGCGAATGCGAGCAATTTCTTCTTCAATGGTGGGTATATAACGGACATCGTTTGCAGGATAAGGATTGAGCTGGCGGCGTACAGCACGCAAGGCCAATGCTTGGGGTTGCTTGCACTGCTCTTCCAGGGAGGCGATGTATTGTTGTTTGAGGATTTCTAATTCCGTATCTGCCAGTGCGGGTTCGCGCAGGATAAGACGCAATAATTCAAGTGCACGGGGCAGATTATTGCGTGTCGTTTGCAAGCTGAAAGTAATGCTTCCGGGCTCGCTTGAGACACTTAACCGTGTGCGGGCTTTGTCTAATTCATCCTGGAGTTGCTGATAGCTCAATGTGCGTGTACCCCGGCGCATGAGCGGGCCTAAGAATTCGCTGGCCGTAACATAGGGCTTCAGGGTTTCCAGCGTTCCGAAGCGCAAGGTCAAGGTGAGGTTCACGGTTTGGCCGCGAGTTTTCTTGGGTAATAAAATAACTTGAACGTTGTTAACTTGAGTGCGCTGGACACGCCTTTCGATGTTGGCGGGACTAACATCAAAGGCTTCGCCTAAGGTAATGGTATCACGGCCTTTATACCCCTTGACAAGGGAAGCTATGTCTGGCGTGGCTGGGATCGGCACGCTCTCGGGTTGGTTGGTCGGTATAAACATGCCGAGGGTGCGGTTGTTCCGACGCAGATACTTAGAAGCCACTTCGCGAACGTCTTTGGGCGTAACTTTTTCGACACGGTCGCGATACACGAAAAAGAGA
>BEIM01000003.1 GCA_002898995.1 bacterium HR36 | reverse complement strand
GACCAGTCTATGGGCTGACCGTCCATCCTGTTGCAGAGATAGAAGAAAACGTTTGGACTCGCGGAAAAACGAATGCGCCGGATCGATCGGTCGCCCATCACCGCGTTTACCGAACCAACATGCGGCCCGCCAAAAGCCGGAGAACTGAGTATGGGATCACTGGGCGTGTTAGGGGTACCGGGGGAGTTACTTTGGTCCCCTTGGGGCAGCCATTGTGCAGGGGGTTGGGGTGGAGCGTTCGGGTTCGGGTTCTGGATAGGGCCGCACCAGCGAATGGTACTGAAATTGTAGCCGGGCCAATAACCCTGATCCCACCAGGCGGCTCCCGTTTCCATGAAGTTACGCACCACCCACTTTTCCGCGAGCAAAAGTGTGTTCGACATGCCGTCGGGTACGTCGCTGTTGATGTTGATGGGCCGGTAGTACGTTGGCGGTGACGTTTGCCGCTCCTGCATGCTGGGCTTAAGCAATCCCTGCATCTCCGCATCCCCGCTCGGTATTACAACCGTGCCACCGTTACCCGCGTAATCAGTTTGCGGCATGCCCCCGTACAACTCGGGTTGGCGACGACTTGGACAGTAGTACAAGGCGACCGGGATAGACGGCTGGGTATTCGGCCAATTGTTGTACGTAGTGGCAAGCTCGATATACGGCAAAATCTGAAATGCCCAACCGAGTCGCTGGTATCTACCGGGATTGATGACTGAACCATTGGTGCTCGCGGTATATGGAGGTCCTCCTGAAGGGGGTGGTGCCCAGGCTTGCATAGGCCCTTGACCAGAACCAATCTGCCATGCTCCCGCAGTTGGGAGGTAGTTCAAGTCATTGTGGTAGTTGAAGAACGCCAGGGCGATCTGCGAGAGGTTGCTCGCGCAGCGCATGCGGTTGGCGGCTTCGCGGGCTCGCTGAATGGCGGGTAAGAGTAACGACATCAGCAGGCCGATGATGGCAATGACCACGAGCAATTCGATAAGCGTGAATCCTGTAGGGCGGTTCTTCAGATGCGAGCACATACTTTATCTCCTTTTACAACTGGACAATCACCGCATTAGCGAGTCCCGACGCAGGCTCCACCCCTCCCGCATTGACCAGGCCACCGTACACCGCGTGGGCGCGAGCTGCCAGGTTGCCTGTGACCGACCTCTCCTTCTGAAGATTTTAGCAAGCGGGCTGCGGGGCCGTCAAGGGGGTGAGAAAAATTTTGCGGCTGCGGGGTTGGGGCGGGGTTTGCCCTGCGGGATGTCCGCGCAACGCAGAACAGGGCAAGTGACTGCCCCGAATTTCCCCGCCGCAACCTGCACTGCGTCGCACAGTGCCTGGAAAAACTCCCCTTCCCGGCGTGGAAAATGTGCCGAGACGGGCGCCCTCGGCCGCATACGATAAATGGCGTAAGGCCGCAACCGCCAACTTCCCGACCTATGCCGGGCCGCGACCTGGTCGCCTCGCCCAGTATCGCCAGGAGGACAACGATGAGCGTGTTTCGCAGGATTTTGCTGCCGCTAGACCTGACGGACAAACACGACAAGGCACTGGAAATCGCGGCAAGTCTGGCACAGCTAAGTGGCGGCGAAGTTACCCTGCTGCACGTCATCGAGCTGATTCCTGATCTGCCGCGCGAGGAACAACCCGACTTTTACGATGCCCTGGAAAAACAAGCCCGCCAGCATTTGCAGGAATTGGCCCGCCGACTCCAGGAAAAACAAGTGCCGTGGCATATCGTCATCCTGTACGGGCAGCGTGCCGACGAGGTCATCACGTATGCGAGCGAAAACGCCATGGATTTGATTGTGCTCAGTTCGCACAAAGTGGATCTGGAGAAACCGCTCACCGGCTGGGCGACGATGAGCTATAAGATCGGCATTCTGGCGCAGTGTCCGGTATTGCTGGTCAAATGAGGCCGCAGGGCGACAGCATTCCCGGGCCAACTGGTAGGAGCACGCCGATGGAAGCGGCGAGCTGGCGCAAGACGCACCGCAGCGCGCTGGTCATCATTCCGCCGCCAAGCGTTTGGCCTCCGATCCAGGCCTTGCGCGAAAAGTACGACCGGCAGTTTCATCGCTGGATGCCACACATTAACGTGCTATACCCGTTCGTGGCCGAGGAGCATTTTCCCGAGGTGGCGGGTGAGCTGCGGGAAGCAATGCGGCGCGTGCCGGCATTCGGACTGCGGCTGGCGCGGTTCCGCTGGTTCGTGCATGGCAGCAACAGCGCCACGGTGTGGCTAGAGCCGGAACCCAGCGATGCCGTGCGCGGGCTGTTTGCCGCCGTGCAGCCGATGCTTCCGCAGTGTGACGATCTGAGCCGATTTCCTCAGGGCTACACGCCGCACCTGAGCATCGGCCAGGCTCCCGCCAACGGAATTGAGGCGTTCGTCGGACGCTTGCAAGCGGCGTGGAAGCCCCTGGAATTCACCGTGCACGAGCTGGCACTCATCGCCCGCCCCGAAGACGGGCCGTTCACGGTCAAACTCACCGTCCCCCTGGGATAAGCATTCCCCTCTCAGACACGTAGAAAAAGAAGCCGATGGGATGCTGCGAGCGGTTGCGTGTGGCGAGATTGTCTGGAGGGCATGTTGCGGGGGCTGGCTCTTCACCACAGCGTGAAGCCACCATCTATGACGAGCACTGCTCCCGTCATGTAACTGGAGGCATCGCTGGCCAGGAAGACGGCGGCGGGGCCGATCTCCTCTGGGACACCGAGCCGGCCCATGGGAATCTGGCTTTCGACCATGCTGCGGAGGTGCGGCATCTCGGTGAACCAGCGGCGGTTAGCATCGGTGAGGAAGGCGCCTGGCGCGATTGCGTTGACCCGCACGCCGAACGGCGCCCAGTCCGCCGCTAAGGCACGGGTCAGTTGCAGCAACGCCGCTTTGGCCACCTCGTAAGTCCGGCCGTGCATGCCGCGAAAGATGACCATCCCTGCAATGGACGCGACGTTAATTACGTTGCCGCGACGCCGTTCCACCATCTGCTTACCGATCTCGCGGGCACACAGGAAGGCACTGGTCAGGTTGAGGTCGAGGATGCGTTGCCAGTCGGCCAGGGAAAGGTTTTCCGTCGGGATATTGATACGCCGGCCACCGACGTTGTTGACCAGGATGTCAATCGGCGCGAATTGCTGCAAGAGAGTCTGGCAGACGGTTTCGGTTCCATCGGGCGTGCTCAGGTCACCCACAAGAACCTCCACCTGGCGTCCCGTGCTCAGCAGTTCCGTGCGTGCGCTAGCCAGTTGTTCGGCATCGCGGGCGACCAGGACGAGATCGGCGCCGGCTTCCGCAAGCGCCTGCGCGATAGCTCGCCCCAGACCGCGGCTGCCTCCCGTAATCACCGCCCGCTTGCCATCGAGGCGAAATCGTTCCAGAATGCCCATAGACCGCTCTCCGCTTGTGCGCTGTGAAGGGGCTCTCGCATGACCATTTTGTACCGCGATCTGCTTTTTCGGGAACACTTCACGGGACGGCATCATCCGGAGCGCCCCGAACGGCTGAGCCGCATCGAGGAACGCCTGGAACAAAGTGGCTGGCTAACGCGTTGCCGTCGCGGCGAATATCGGCCAGCTAACGCAGAAGCGCTGGAGTGGATTCATGAGCCGGCTTTGATTCGCAGTGTGCGTGAAACCTGCGAGGCGGGTGGCGGTTATCTCGACCCGGACACGGTGGTGTCGCGGGCTTCGTTCGAGGTCGCGCTAGCGGCGGCGGGCGCATGTGCCGCGGCCGTTGCCGCAGTCCTGCAAGGCCACGACAGAACTGCTCTGTGCTTAGTGCGGCCCCCAGGACACCATGCCACGCGCCACGAAAGCATGGGCTTTTGCCTATTCAACAATGTCGCTTTCGCCGCCGAAACTGCCCGCCGCCAATTCGGCGTCGAGCGCATCCTGGTCGTGGATTGGGACGTGCATCACGGCAACGGCACTCAGGATATTTTTTACGACGATGCGGGCGTCTTCTTCTTCAGCATTCACCGCTACCCGTTTTATCCTGGGACAGGTTCGGCGGCCGAAACCGGAACCGGTCGCGGTTTGGGCTATACCCTCAATGTACCCGTGCGTTTCGGCACCTCACGGCAGGAGTATCATCAGCTGTTCGTGCAGGGGCTGGAGCGTGCCGCTGCCATTTCCCGACCGCAACTGGTCTTGGTTAGTGCTGGCTTTGACGCCCATCGCGACGATCCCATTGGCTCGCTGGGGCTGGAGGTGGACGATTTCGCGGAACTGACGCAACGGGTTCAGGAGGTCGCTGCGGTCCATGCTCAGGGGCGGATCGTCAGCTGCCTGGAGGGGGGCTACCATCTCGACCGCCTAGCGGAATGCGTCGAAGTTCACTTACGCCAGTTAGCCGGCTCCGCTGCAGTGTAATGAATGCACACCCTTCAGCCCTGGCTCGGATAGGACGAACGTTCTTGCCCACCTTGGACAACTTTTCCGATTCCCAAAGCACAGGAGCAAGCATGACACCAGCTTTTGGCTTGTCGCAACTGAGTCTACGCACGTGTGACCCACCGATTTCCTATTTCATGCAACAAGCGGTGGAAAATCCCAATCTAATCAGCCTGGCGGCCGGCCTGGTAGATATGGAAACGCTGCCGGCGGTAGAAACGCGCGCCCACCTGCAAGCGATTCTCGCCGACTCCAACTCCGCACAGATCGCTTTGCAGTACGGCACCACACAAGGTCTGGCAGAGTTGCGCCAGGCGCTCCTGGAGCACCTTTGTCGTCTCGAGGGCTGCACGCCGCAAGACCTCCACCTCTCCGCACAAGACGTCGTCATTACCACCGGCTCGCAGCAATTGTTGTACATCCTCAGCGAAGCGCTGCTTGACCCCGGCGATTTGGTCATCACCGCTGCCCCTTCTTATTTCGTCTATCACGGGGTGTTGCAGAGCCTTGGCGCCCAGGTGTTAGCGGTACCTGGCGACGAGAACGGCCTGGACACTGCAGCCTTGGAGTCCGTGCTGGCCACATTGAATGACACCGAGCGGCGGCGGTTGAAACTCATTTACGTGGTCAGCTACTTTGAAAACCCCACAGGCGCCACGCTCAGTCGCGACCGCCGACAGCATCTCTTCGAGCTGGTCCAGCGTTACTCGCGCCAGCAGCGCATCCTCATTATCGAAGACGCTGCTTACCGCGAATTGCGTTACGAAGGTGAGGATCTCCCCAGTCTGAAGCGTTTCGATCGGCACAACGAATACGTCGCCCTGGCCATGACCTTTTCCAAACCGTGGGCGCCTGGAGTCAAACTCGGCTATGGTTTTCTGCCCCGCGAGCTCATGCCGGTAGTGCTGCGGATCAAAGGAAATCACGATTTTGGCTCGGCGAATCTGGTGCAGCACGCGGCGTTGCAGAGCCTGCGCAGCGGCGATTACACCCGGCATGTGCAGCAACTCGTGCAGCACTATCGCCGCAAACGCGACACCTTGTTGCAGGCACTGGAGGAATGCTTTCCGAAACATTGGGGCATACGCTGGTGGCATCCGCAAGGCGGATTATACGTGTGGGTAGTGTGCCCCCGAAAACTGGACACGGGGCCGAGTGGCCCGCTACTCGAGCAAGCACTTCGCGAAGGGGTGCTGTATGTACCTGGGGAGTTTTGTTATCCCCCGGGCATGCCATCCGTACCGCGGCACGAGATGCGGCTCTCGTTTGGCCTGGCAAAGCAGGACGAATTGCGTGAGGGAGTGCGGCGCTTGGCTCGAGCTGTGGCCCGTTGCCTGGCTATGAGGAACCGCCCCCATTCCACCTAACGAGCAGCTTTGCAGCATGGCCCAGCGCTTTTACTACCAGGGGCATTTGCCCGCCGACTTCGTGCAGCTGAAGGGCGAGGAAATGCATCATATGGTGCATGTTTGCCGGCTCGGCGTGGGCCAGCGCGTGACCTTATTCAACGGCGACGGCAAGGAATACCACGCCGTAATTCGAGCCATTGGCAAACGGCAAGTCGAGTTGACCGTGGAAAAGACGGTGGAGGTGAGCCGCGAATTGCCCCTGACCATCCACCTTGCTGCCCCATTGCCTAAGGGCGACCGCGCCCAATTCTTGGTCGAAAAGCTGACGGAAATGGGCGTGGCCCGATACATCCCTTTGCTCACGCGCCGCAGCGTCATTCACCCTGGAGCGTCGCGCTTGGACAAACTGCGGCGCTATGTCATCGAAGCCTGCAAACAGTGTGGGCGCAACCGGCTGATGGAAATTGCCGAACCGTTGGGTCTGCAATCCCTGCTGGCCAGCAACGTGGAGTACAAACTGTTGGCCGACCCTTCCGGCCAGCCCCTGGCTGCACACCCTTGGGCGCAGCGCGATACCGTACTGGCGGCGATCGGTCCCGAAGGCGGTTTTGCCGACGAAGAGATCGCCCAGGCTCGGGCGGCCGGCTGGCAGCTGGTGGCACTCGGGCCCACCATCCTGCGCGTGGAAACGGCTGCCCTGGCCATCACCGCTTGCCTGGCTTTCTGCCGCGACCAAAAAATTTTTCAGAATTGCTCTTGACACTGCTGGCCGATTTTGCTATGGTGGCATAAGGGGAAGGCGCGGTGCCTTCTCCGAACAACTATCCCGCCTCAAACCATCCTGCCTAAAGAAGGGGGGCCTACCCATGTTGACGATTGGGGGATCCGCACAGCGGTTCTGCGACGGCATTACCCGTCGGAATTGCCTCAAAATCGGGGCCTTTGGCGCAGGCCTAACGCTCGCGGACCTGCTCCGTCTCCGCGCTCAGGCTGCCCAGGCCAGCCAGGGCAAAATCTCCTTGCCGAACAAGGCAGCCATCATGATCTACCTGCCCGGCGGCCCATCGCACATGGACACCTACGACCTCAAGCCCAACGCACCGGCCGAATTCCGCGGCGAATTCAAGCCGATCAAGACCAACGTCCCAGGCATCGAAATCTGCGAGTACTTCCCGCTCCAGGCGAAAATGATGGACAAGCTGGCGATCATCCGTTCCATCGTCAGCGTGGATGAGCATTCCGATTCGCTGGTCATGACAGGCTATCCGGAGCGGATTTCGCGGGTGACCAACCATCCGTCGTTTGGTGCGGTGGTCTCGAAATTGCGCAGCAGCGCGGACAATGCTGTTCCGCCATTCGTGAGCTTGCGGGGTATGTCACGCGGCACCGAGCCTGGCTTCCTCGGCATCGCTCACCGCCCATTCACACCGAGCGGGCCCGGCTTGCAGAACCTGCGTCTGCCGGGCAACGTCTCCCTGGAACGTTTTGAAGATCGCCGGGCTTTGCTGACTAGCTTCGACAGTCTCCGCCGGGAGATCGACGCCACCGGCACGGCCGAGGGCCTGGATGCTTTCACGCAGAAGGCGATTGACATGGTGCTCTCCGGCAACGTTCGCCGCGCCCTCGACCTGAGCACCGCCGACCCGGCTACTCGCGAACGGTACAAGGGAGTGGAGCAGTTCCTGACAGCCCTGCGGCTCATCGAAGTCGGTGTGGGCTGCGTGACGCTGAGCATTGGCGGCTGGGATACCCACAGCAACAACTTCACCACGCTCAAACGCCAGCTGCCGCAGGTGGATAAGGGCGTCGCTAACCTCATCCAGGACCTGCACGACCGCGGTTTGGACAAAGACGTGCTGGTGGTGATGTGGGGCGAGTTTGGCCGCACTCCGAAAGTCAACAACCAAGCCGGGCGCGATCACTGGGCGCCAGTGATGTCGGCGCTGGTGGCCGGCGGCGGCATGAAGATGGGCCAGGTCATCGGGTCCAGCACGGAGCGTGGCGAACGGCCGAAAGATCGGCCTTGCACCGTCTCGCAAGTGCTGGCAACGCTGTACACCGCCATGGGCATTGACCCTGGCATGACCTTCCTCAATGGCGCCGGCCGACCCGTCCATCTCCTCGACGATCGCCAGGTGATCAGCGAATTGCTCGGCTAATTGCAGCATCCGCGTCACGTGCAACCTGCCTGACGATCAGACCACCGGCCCGGCACGATGTGTGTCGGGCCGGATATGCTATGCAGATGGCGAAACCCTCCGCCGCACCCTACCGCTGCCAATCGCAACACCGCCAGATTGCCATCCCACGAAGCATCTATCGCCAGCGGAAAACGAAACCTGCCGGCTCTGGTTGAGCCTGAAAACATAGAAAGGGGAGATCACCATGCGGAGCATGAAACGCCTTGCCGCCTGGTTGCTTGGGATAGCGTTGCTCAGTGGAGCTACCGCTGCTGCCGAGCCTGGGCGTAATGGCGTCTCGCCAAGTTATCGGCCCCAGCCGGAGCAAGTGCGCAAGCTGGAGATTCATCCCGGGCAGGTGCGTCTGCGCGGCTGGCACGACGCCGCCCAGCTAATTGTCACGGCCACGCTGGCCGACGGGCGCTTGCAAGACCTGACGGGGGATGTTACCTATAACGTAAGTCAGCCGAACATCGTCAGGGTTTCGCCTTCGGGGATGGTGACGCCGATCCACGACGGCACGGTGGAAGTTACGGTCAGCTTCGGCCCGCATCAGGCACGAATCCCGGTAGTCGCCGAAAAGGTACACGAGAATTTGCCGATCAACTTCGGCAATCAAGTGGTGCCGATCTTCACCAAACTGGGTTGCAATTCTGGTGGCTGCCACGGCAAAATTAGCGGTCAAAACGGATTCCGCTTATCCCTGATCGGTTCCGACCCGGAATTGGATTACATGACGCTAGTCAAAGAAAGCCGCGGTCGCCGGCTGTTCCTGGCCGCTCCAGAAAAGAGCCTACTACTGCTCAAGGCTACTGGGCAATTGCCGCATGGCGGTGGCAAACGCATGGAGGTGGGCTCGGATGAGTACAACATGATTTTGCGCTGGATTGCGGCGGGCACGCCCTTCGGCGACGCGAAGGATCCAGTAGTCGTGCGGATTTCAGTCTATCCCGACCGTCGGGTAACCACGCGGTATAATCGGCAGCAGCTGGCCGTCTATGCCCATTACAGTGATGGCAGCGTCGAGGATGTTACCCGCCGAGCACAGTATGAGACCAACGATGTCGAGATGACCAGCGTGGACTTCACCGGGCTGGTAACCACGATGGGCCAGGCCGGGGAAGCGGCCATTATGATCCGCTACCAGGGACACGTCGCTACTTTCCGCGCCACTATTCCGCTCGGCCTGCCGGTGCCGGCTTATACTTTCGAGCCGAAAACCATCGTGGATCGGTACACTTTGGCCAAATGGCAGCAGTTGGGAGTGGTGCCGTCGGAACCCGCTAGCGATGAAATCTTCGTCCGCCGTGCTTACCTCGACATCACTGGCACCTTGCCGAGCGTCGAAGAAGTGCGGGCTTTTGTCGCCGACACCGATCCGAACAAACGCGACAAGCTCGTGGATCGCCTGGTGGATAGCGAGAACTACGCCTACTATTTCGCCCTCAAATGGGCCGACATTCTCAAGGTAAAGCGCCGCAATATCCCACAGCGTGCCCAGGGCACCTTTGCTTTCCATAGCTGGATCAAGGATTCGCTGGCCAACGACAAACCCTACGACCAGTTCGTGCGAGAGATTCTGTGTGCGGTCGGCGACGATCGGCAGTGCCCGCCGGTGTTCTGGTACACGGAGTTGCAGAACCCCGAACAGTTCGTGGACGATGTGGCGCAAGTATTCTTGGGGATGCGGATCAACTGTGTCCAGTGCCACCATCACCCGTACGAAAAGTGGAGCCAGGATGATTACTGGGGACTGGCAGCTTTCTTCGGCCGTGTGGGTCGCAAACCTGTTTCCCTGCTGGGCGTACAGGTACAGAACCAGAACCAGACGCGCATTGCCGTCTTCAATCGCCCGACCGGCAACGTCATCAACAAGCGCACCGGACAGCCCGCGGTCATGAAACCGCTAGAAGGCGAGCCGGTTACTGTGGCTCCTGGCGAGGACCCGCGGCTGAAGCTGGTGGCATGGATGACTGATCCGAAAAACCCGTTCTTTGCCAAGGCGGTGGTCAATCGCTACTGGGCGCATTTCTTCGGTCGCGGCATCGTGGATCCGCTCGACGACATGCGCGACACCAATCCGCCGACCAATCCCGAATTGCTCGACGCCCTAGCCAAGGATTTCGTGGAGCATGGCTACAGCCTGAAACATCTGGTACGCACCATCTGCAAGAGCCGCACCTACCAACTCAGCTCCGTGCCCAACGAATTCAACAAGCACGACAAACAGTCGTATGCCCGCTATTACCCGAAGCGGATGAGTGCGGAAGTACTTTACGACGCGGTGTCGCTGGTAACGGGAAGTCCTTCCAGCTTCCCCGGCATGCCTGCGGATCGCTATGGCGTCAGCCGCGCCATCATGCTCCCGGACGAAGCGTTCCAGAGCTATTTCCTGGATGTCTTCGGTCGGCCCCAGCGTCTGAGTGCCTGTGAGTGCGAGCGCGTCAATGAAGCCAACCTGGCACAGGTTCTCCACCTGCTCAACTCCCAGGAGGTTCAGGATAAGCTGAGCCGACCTGGTGGCCGTGCCGATCGCCTGGCCAACGATCCGCGACCCGATCCCGAAAAAATCGAGGAACTCTTCCTTTTGGCGCTGGGCCGCCGACCTACTGCTGAGCAGCTGCAACTTGCTCTGCAAACCATTGAACGCCGCGGCCCGCAAAACAAGAAACAGGCCTACGAAGACATCATCTGGGCGCTGATCAACACGAAAGAGTTCTTGTTTATCCAGTAGCGAACGAACTTCCAGGGACGCCTGGACGGCGCTGCCATTCCCATGCGGCGAACTGAGAAAACGCCTACCTCGTGAGGTGTAATCTAAGCCCCTGCAACGTATGTGCCGCGCCATGCAAGCGGTCGAAGACAATCGGCAAATCACGAGCGAAAGATGTCGAGCGGTTGGAAAGTACCGTCTAGGATCGGGGCGCTGGGAATGCCTAGCCATTTTTCCAGCACTGCGGCATAAACCTGGCGGAAGTCGGTATGATGCTTGAGATTGCCAAACTCCAGTTTTTCGAGGCTAGGATGTTCGCCGACTATGCCTGGGCGGACGCGGCCTCCGATTAGGAACATGGGGGCAGCCGTACCGTGATCCGTGCCGCGGGAACCGTTTTCCTGGACGCGGCGGCCAAACTCGGAAAAGGTCATAACCAGGAGGCGGTCGCGGTGACCTCGCGCAGCCATGTCGCGGAAGAAAGCGGTAACGGCGCTCGACAATTCCAGGAGCAGATTCGCGTGGGTGTTGGCTTGTGAGGCATGGGTGTCGAAACCGTCGAGCGAAACGTAATAGATACGGGCGCCCAGATTAGCCTCAATCAGTTGCGCCACTAGGCGGAGGCGGTTGCCTAGCCCGTTTTGCGGATAGGGGAATTTCGGCTGATAATTGCGGCCAATCTCGCGGAGTCGGCGCGTGTTTTCGTAGGTGTTCAGGGCAGTCTGCTGGACGAAGTTTAGGAGGGGATTATCCGCAGGGCGCTTCACAGCGTTCTCGACCACTTCGCGCTGGGCGCGCTGGTCGGCGCTGGTAGCGGCAGGTAAGCGGAATTGCAAGTCATCGAGGCTGGTCAGCGCGGGCACCTTGAACGGGCCGCCTTGCAAGGCGAGCCAGTTTGGTTCGTTCGGCATGGCCACGTGAAAAGCACTGGCACTGGGCAGGCGATGCAGAGCCTTGCCCAGCCATCCTTCACTGAGGTGTTCCTTGGTACTGGCCGCGTGCCAGATGTCCATACTGCGGAAATGCGATTGGCTCGGGTTGGGATAGCCCACGCCTTGCACAATACACAACGCCCCGTCCTGCAACAATTCGGCCAAGCCGGTCATCGAAGGATGCAGAGCGAGTTCGTCGTTAATTTTGCGCAGCTGGGCCTCCGGAAGTTTGAGCGTGGGGCGATATTTGCCATAAAGCGGGTCTTTGAAAGGAACAACGGTATTGAGACCGTCGTTGCCGCCTGTGAGTTGAATGACGACCAGGATGGTGTCCTTGGCACCTGGGGAATCAGCGGTGGGCGCTGCCAGGGCGGTGCGTGCTAGGAAGCCGGGGCCGAACCCTTGCAACGCGACCAGGCTGGAGCCAACCAGCGAAGTTTGTAGGAATTGCCGGCGGTTGAGCATAGTCGGTTCCTCCTTTCGTAGCGGAGCATGTTTTCGATTTTGCTGGCGAGCCAGTAGATGGCGACCGGCACAGGGGAGATCTGGGGCTGCGCTTGTCAGTCCAGTTGGTACTCGGGTTGCGAAAGCACAAGGTAGCATAAGGCGCGGATGCGGTGTTCACGGCGATCCTGTTCCGACCAATAAGCGGGCCAGCGGAAATGCTCGGATTGCCGGAGATAATCGGCGAGACGATGGCGGCTTTCTACGCCGACATCACCCTGCAGAAATAGGTCGAGGAAAAAGTCAAGGATTTGTTCATCGTTTTGCCGGCCATATTTGCCCACCAGACGGACAGGATCGCAGCGTGAGCCGAATTGGGGGTCTTCGCCCGAGGTGAGGGCATGGGCGAGGTTATTGCGAGCCAGCAGGGTTGTCGGATTCAGCCAGGCCGGGCCGCCGTCCCAGCCTTTGACGGAAGGCGGATAGAAGAGGCGCTGGCCGATATTGTCCAGTGCGTTGGCTAGCGCTACGGCATTCGGCTGACCTTCCAGCGCCCGAATAAGCCCGACGGCGAATTCAACTGGCGATTTGATCCGCCCGCGGTACGCCTGGGGCGAATAAAAGATATTCGAGGTCAGAATCATCCGCACCGTTTCGCCGATGGCATAATTACTCTTGCGTAATTGCTGGGCTAGTGGTTCGAGTAACTCAGCGGGAGGCTCGAGGGTTTCGCTGACGAAATAGCGGAACAGCTTACGGGCGAGAAAGCGTGGGCAGGCGGGATGCTCGAGACAGAACCGCACGACATCTTCGCCCTGCCAGCGTCCCGTGCGACCGAATACCGTTTTGTCGCCGTCATCGTGTTCGGCGCGATTGAAATGAAACTGTCCGTTGCGAATCTCCCAGCCAGTAAAAGCCCGCGCCGCTTCACGGATATCCTGCTCGGTGTAGTTGCCTATACCCAAGCTGAACAACTCCATGAGTTCGCGGGCGTAGTTTTCGTTCGGTTTGCCTTTCTTGTTGAGGTTGGTATCGAGCCAGACCATCATGGCGGGGTCTTTGGAGATCGCGTGAAGCATATCGGCGAACGAACCGAGCGCGAAGCGGCGGAGGGTCTGGTTTTGCTGGAGCATGTAGGCAACGTTATTCACCTTGGCATTGCTCGTGGCGAAATGGTTATGCCAGAAAAGCGTCATTTTCTCCAGCAGGGGATGGGGCGTGCGGATGAGGCATGCCAGCCACCAGGCCCGCATGTGCGTGGCATTGTTGGTTTTGGCGATGCTGGCGGCGAGAGCGTCCATCTGCGCGGCGAACGCCTGCTGTTCTCCGCTGCCCTGCAAGAGACGATCCACGGTCTTGACCGGGCCTTCCTTCAGCGCCTGTTGCAATTGCGACCAATTGGCTGCGAAGGCGGCGCGGCGGTACAAGTGTCCCGCCCATTTCAAAGTCCATGGCCGGGCTTCGTCGGGCGTATAAGTTTGCCAAGCCCATTGCGGGTCGAGATCCTGTCGTTGCGTGGGCATGGCGGCGTCTCCTTTGGCTCGCAGCAGTGGCTTAGCGCTGCGGTTTCAGCTCCACTTCCAGACGCGAATGATGCTCTTCGCTAATCCAGCGCAGCTCGACACGCCCCAGGCTGCGGAAAAGTTCCAGCACGGTCTCGGCCTGCTTTTCGGCTGCCTCTCGGCTTTGGACGCGTTCCAGCATGAATTGCACCACCAATTGCTCTTCGTTGCTGCGGAGTACCTCGACAAGCCCTTCCCAGGAAAATACATCTGCAAACAACCGGTGGGGCATCGCTTCAGGCTTCGCCTGTTCGCGCTGGAGTTCGGCAACGAGGAGTCGGCCCAGGGAGAGCGTCGAGCACAGGACTAATTGGTCGCCGACCTGCGCAAAACACGGGCTAAAATTGAACAGCACACCATTCTGCACTGCTCGGTTGGCCTCGGTATCGGCAAAACGGTAGCCCACCAACTTTACCCCACCCTGTTCTTCCTCGACGAGCTCCAGGCGGGTCTTAAAGGTTACCAGCAAGGCCGCACCGCGAAAAATGGCGGCTAGCTTGGGACCCAGCCGATCCGGGTCTTTCAGTTCCAACACCAGGGCGAAAGAAGGAATGGTCGCTGGTTTGTCCTGACCGTAAGTTTTCCGGTCAGGCTGGGCCACTACCAACCGATGCCGCGACCCTAGCCCGAGTACCAGTTCACTGAACCGAGTTCCGAGCAAGAATTTTGCACTGTTCTTGTCGAACTCTTCGAAGGCCTGGCGTTGTTTGTCGGTGAGGAGTTTGCCGCGTTGGCCTAGGAAAGCGGCGGGGTCGAAGTAGAAGCTGCTGGAGTAAACGGCGCCAGGCACCTGCAACGGCGGACGAATAGCACCCTTACCGCCGGCGGGCATTTGCGCACACGCTGCCAGACCCGAACCGTTCCAGCCTGCCGGTGCGTGAATAGTCAAAGTAGCGTGGGTGCTGTCGGCCAAGACATACGCAGTCACGAAATCGGAACGCTTGAAAACGTCCAGGTAGCGCCCGAACAGCAGATGAAGAACGAATGCATCCCCGGGTAGCTCCAGCGCCTGCTGCACTTCCTTGAGTTGTTTAGGCGGGCGGAGGTCGAACCAGGCCCATACCAGAGCGGCCTCGGGGAGAGAACCTTGTGCTGCTCGCCACTTTGCCGAACGCGCCAGGCTGCGCTCGACCTGGCCGTGCGCCAGCGGGGCCACGTAATCAAAAACTTCCAAGCGATTGCTCAGCAGAAACGCCTTGCCCACGACAGCGAAATACGCCTGGCCAATCTGCGTCACCTTCAAGCCGCCGCGTTCATGAACACGCCGGTCGTTCGGCAAATCACGCCGTCCCAGCTCTTGTTCCAAAACTTCGGCGAACAAAACCATCGCCCGGCTCATCAAGGCCGCGTCGCGTCCTTGCACGATCAGCAAAATAGGACTGGGTTGCGGACCATATTTGCCCGCCAGGATTATGCCGTCCCCGCTTAATTCGTCCACTAATTGCCGCCACGGCTTGCCTAATTCGCGTTCGGCGTAACGCACCAGCTGCAAAAAACGCCGTACCGGTACTTGCTCCAGCGCTTCCTGAAGCTGCGGCAATGCCTGCAGCCGCTGGTCGCGGAGCACATTCATTGCCAAGTCCACCGTCTCACCAGGCCGACGCAACGCTATCACAAAATCCGCCTCCTGCGGCACCAGCGCTAACGGTTCCGCTGCCTGTGCCCCAAGCGCCAGCGCCAGAACCGCAACGAGACTCACCATGGCTCGTCCTAATCGCAGCATTGTTTGCTCCCCTAGCGCTTTTCGGCATCATTCCAAGCACGTTGTGTGTTGTTTCTGCCCACGGAAGCTCCAACGTAGTCTTTGGCCGCTCTCTGAATTCCGCGTGGGCCCCACCTGCTTGCACCATCTTCCTGTACCCACCCAACGCTCGGCAAGTTTCGCCAGGCAACCATTTTTTTGCTAAGCGCCTTTCGCCAGCCGGCAGGGCACGTAGCGGGGGCACGTGTTCCTAAAATACTCCCCATGGACTCGCGTACTGGCGAAACCCTGGGCGCAAAGCCAATTGCGGCGGGATCGGACGAGGTTGCCGACCTCGTAGCCCGAGCACGCTCTGGCGATTTCGAGGCGTTTCAGGAGATAGTTCTGCGTTATCAAAGCCGCATCTACACATTCGCCCGACGGCTGCTGGGAAACGACGCGGATGCGGAAGATGTAACCCAGGAGACGTTTCTGGCTCTGCTGGAGCATTTAGACCAGTATCGCGGTGAAGGCCCGTTGCTGAGTTGGCTGTTGCGAATCGCCGCCAACGAGGTTCACCGCCTCTGGCGCCGCCAGAACCGTCAGGTAGCGCAGGCCGATGCCACCGAGGAAGAAGATTCCATCTCCCAGCTTCCTCGCCCCGAGTTTATCGCGCCCTGGCGTGACGATCCGCAACAATTGCTGCTCAGACGCGAAACCGCCACCTTGCTGGATCAAGCCTTGGCTGAATTACCCGAGAAGTACCGTGCGGTCTTTGTGCTCCGCGATATCGAAGGTTTTTCCACCGAACAAACCGCAGAAATGCTCGGGCTATCCGTAGCTAACGTCAAGGTCCGACTGCTGCGGGCCAGACTCATGCTGCGGGAAAAGCTCACCCGATATTTTGGCGACCCCGATCAGCGTGTCTCTCCTGACCATCCTCATACCTGAATAGACCTGTAACCGGCAACGGGCTCGCGCATCTATATTGCGGGAGTACCATGACCTGCGAAGAACTTCTCCGCCTGATCAACGAATTAGTGGATGGCGAGTTAGACCTGAACCTCGCCGAGTGCCAGGAATTTGCAGAGCACCTGGCCAAATGCAACCCGTGTCAGGTGGTCGTAGATAACATCCGCCAGACGATCCAGCTCTATCGCGCGGGCGAACCATTCCCCTTACCCCGAGAGTTTCAAGCGCGACTCCTGGCCAGCTTACGCCGCCGCTGGCAAGAGCGTTTTGCCAGAGAATCCGAGAGCAGTTCCCAGGCTTCAGGAAGCTGAACTGCATGCTTCGCGTGGTTGGGTCTTACACGCCCTGAAGCTTCTGCGTTCCCGCCACAAACGTCCGGAGCTGCGCATGGTGTAAACATTCACTTGTCCGTTCTAAGTTTCTTCATTACTGCCCATGCGACCACTGTTCCTCGTTGCGATCTGCAAAACCCAGGGTGTAACTTTCGCGCCTTTGGCGCATCCGTTAGCATGGAAAGCAAAAACATTGGTCGAAGATGAAACCTATATTCAGGAGGTTAATCCCATGCTTGCGACCACAGCCCAAACGGACCTCAATCACCGAGCTGTTGAAAATAACAGGCCCGTCTATTTTTCCGTGCCCCGCGAAAGGGTGGTGATAAAGCAAGATGAGCGTGGACCTGATTCACCTCTTTGCGTAGTGCAATCGGCACTACTAAGCAGCCTTGTCGGCTTACTTGCTTCTGCTGGGCCCTATGCCGCGCACAACTGGCGTGCGGGTCTGCTCTTGGCGCCGCTCATTCTGACCACCGCTGCTATTGTCGAGGTCTGGTTCGCTACGCTTTTCCGCGACACCAGTAACTAACGAGGCATATCGGCCTAACCAATTACCTCGAAACCAATGGAGGAATGCACATGAATTCTGCCGCCATCGCACAAGAATCGGTACCGCTAAATGACGACAGCGCCGACCTGAGTTCCCGCTTGCAAACTGTCGAAAATCGTTTACGTGCTCTGGAAGAGCGCTTGAGCAGTGCGAGCGAACCGACACGCGAACAGCGAGTCTCTTTAGTAGTCATGAGCGGCGATCTGGATCGCGTTTTGGCTGCTTTCGTCATCGCTACCGGGGCTGCGGCTATGGGATTTCAAGTGAGCATGTTTTTTACTTTCTGGGGGCTTAGTGCCCTGCGGCAAACGCGCCAGCTGAAGGGCAAGCGCTGGCTCGAGAAAGCCTTTAGCTTGCTTACCCCTGCTGGGGTTGACAACCTAAAACTATCCAAGCTTCATTTCGCTGGCCTCGGGAAAATGCTCCTAGAAAAGCAAATGCGCGATCAACAAATAAGCTCTTTGCACGAATTAGTTCAGCTGGCTCGGGATCTGGGTGTACGCTTCGTCGCCTGTCAAATGAGTATGGACGTCATGGGCATTCGCGCCGGCGAACTGATACCCGGCGTTGAAACTGGCGGGGTGGCTACTTTCCTTGCCGATGCCGCTAAAAGTCAGGTCACCTTATTTATCTAAGTCTGCTTTAGCTTCCCCGGCAAAAATTAGGCACTATATCCAGAAAGGAGGCTCCCTATGTCTGCGACAAGTACCCTTGAGAAAGCACAGCTAAGTCCGGCTGATCTCAAGCAAATGCTAGACCGTGGGGAATCATTCACTCTGCTAGACGTCCGCAATGAAGAGGAATTCCGGCGCTGGCAAGTGGAAGGCCGGCATTCAGTGACCGTGCTAAATATCCCGTATTATCAGTTCCTGGAAGCGCCCGAAGAAGCAGTAGCCCGCGTGCCCCGCGACTGGCCCGTGGTGGCAATCTGCGCTAAGGGTGGGTCCTCCGCCTGGGTGGTACAAGAAATTTTGCGGCCACGTGGCTATCAAGCTGTCAACTTAGAAGGTGGCATGGAAGCCTGGGGAAAGTTCTATCAACCTCGGGTCTTGCCGGAAGCACTTCCCGCTTTTCGCATTTGGCAACTCGAACGGCCGGCGCGAGGCTGTTTGCATTATGTGGTCGCTTATGGTCCGCAGTACCGCCGGGCCATCGTCATTGATCCCCCACGACATTTAGATGCCGTCCTGCAACTTGCACAAGAGCATAGTCTATCTATTACACATATCTTCGACACCCATGCCCATGCTGACCACATTAGTGGCGGCGTTGCTCTCGCCAAACTCACCGGAGCGCCCTACTATTTACACCCTTATGATGCCATTCACCCTCTCGACGTTTTACCTGCGACGATTCCCTATGAAATGACTAAAGACGGGCAGGTATTTACTCTTGATCAAGATCGACTGCACGTAATCCACATTCCCGGCCATACCCTGGGCAACACTGCACTATACTTAGAAGGTAACGGTAAACGCTTCTTATTCAGCGGGGACAGTATCTTTCTCTACTCGATTGCACGACCCGATTTGGGTGGGAGAGGAGAAACGTGGGCACCACTACACTACCGATCACTGTTCCATCGCCTCTTGGTCTTACCAGACGACACCCTCGTTTTGCCGGGCCACTTCAGCCAACCGAAGGAGGCACGCTCCGACGGCCTATACGCGGAAGTCTTAGCCGAACTAAAACGACGAAACCCCGACTTAAAACAGCGCAGCGAAGCAGAATTCGTACAGTATATGCTCTCGAGTCTGCCAGAATTCCCCAAACAATATATAGAAATCAAGCGGATAAACATAGGCTTAGTGCAGCCCAGCCAGGAATACGCAGATGAACTAGAATTCGGCAAGAACGTCTGCGCGCTGGCAGATGCCTATAGAAAGTAAACTGCTGAGAAGAACCTCTGCCGAATACTAAGGAGGATAGGCAATGAGCGGCGAACAGAAGCAAGTGAACAGGGAATTGGATGTACGGGGAGCCAAATGCCCGATGCCCATCGTGCGTGCCCGCCAGGAAGTTCAGCGAATGGCAGTGGGCGAAGTGCTTCGTGTGGTCGCCACCGATCCCGGTTCGGTGAATGACTTCAAGGGCTGGGTGCAGACCGCGAAGAACGTCGAATTGGTGAAGCAGGAAGAAACGATCGATGCCAACGGACAGCGTCTTTACATTCATTACCTACGGCGCATTGCTTAGCGCGAAGCCAGGCCAGTGATGCCCGAAACACGATTCGCCGCATAAGATAGAAAGTGCGACGGCCAAGCTTGGAATCGGACTAGGCGGAGATTGGAGCGTGCGAATCGTGGTGATAGACAATTACGACTCCTTCACCTACAACCTGGTACAGCGACTGGGAGAGCTAGATAGTCGACTGGATGTGCGCGTCTACCGCAATGACCAGATCACGGTTCCGGAGCTGGAGGCACTGTGTCCGACCCATATCATCATCTCCCCTGGGCCTTGCACGCCACGCGAAGCGGGAATTTCCAATGACGTGATTCGGCATTTTGCGGCCAAGACGCCGATTCTAGGTGTGTGTCTGGGACACCAATGCATTGGCCACGTTTTCGGTGGTGAGATCGTCCGCAACTTTCGCATCATGCACGGCAAGACCTCGCTCATTTATCACGACGGCCGCGGCGTGTTTGTAGGTCTGGCCAATCCGTTCGAGGCGACACGGTATCACAGTCTGGTGATCCGCCGAGAAACCTGGAATCATCCCGATTTCGAGCTGAGTGCGTGGACGGCGGAAGGGGAGATCATGGGGATTCGTCATAAACATTGGCCGCTGCACGGTGTGCAGTTTCATCCCGAAAGTTTCCTGACCACCGAGGGGCCAAAGCTGCTGGCGAATTTTCTCCGCCTGTAAGTTAGTTCCGGCCGTGTCGACCATATTTTCGAAAGCTCGGAAAAGGGAGGGAAAAAGGAGTGGCCACGGAGCGTGAACTCCAGCACTTCTTGACAGTGGAAGAGGCGTATCAGACGGTGCTGCGCTATGCACGGCGATTACCCGAGCAGACAGCTTCGCTGACGAGTGCTTTGCTGGGACTGGTGCTGGCCGAGGATGTGCGAGCGGATCGCGATAGCCCGCCGTTTGCCAAGGCATTGGTAGATGGGTTTGCGGTGCGCAGCGAGGATGGAGCGGGAGAACGCCTGGTGGTGATGGAAGTCGCCCCGGGCCAGGTGCCAGAACGTGTTTTAGGAAAACAGGAAGCGGCACGAATCACGACGGGTGCGATGCTACCTGCTGGGGCGGATGCAGTGGTGATGCAGGAACACGTCGAGCCAGCGGGTCCCGATCGCGTTCGTTTACTGAGAGAAGTAGGTTCAGGACAGAACGTCTTGCCGCAAGGGGCAGAAATGCGGCAAGGGGAAACGATTTTGCCGGCGGGCACGCAGATTCGAGCGCAGGAAATCGGCCTGTTAGCCAGTGTCGGAAAGACGGCGGTGCGGGTATACCGCCAACCCATTGTGGCCATTTTGCCGACCGGAAATGAACTGGTTGAGCCAGGTATGGCTCCGAGGCCTGGGGAAATTCGCAATTCCAACGCAGCAATGCTGGCGGCACAAATTAGCCGGGCAGGCGGGTTACCCCGCTACTTGGGAATTGGCAGAGATTCGCCGCAAAGTTTGCGTCCGTTAATTCGTGAGGGTTTGAAAGGCGATGTGCTGGTGCTGAGTGGCGGGGTTTCCGTCGGACCTTACGACTTGGTGCCGCAACTGCTGCGTGAGGAAGGCGTGGAGATAGTCTTTCATCAGGTCGCGTTGAAGCCAGGCAAACCGCTGTTGTTCGGTGTGCGCGACCAGGTGCTGGTGTTTGGTTTGCCAGGCAACCCCGTGAGTAGTTTCGTCGGTTATGAGCTATTCGTGCGGCCCGTGTTGCGAGTGATGCTGGGCAAAGGCGAGCCGCATCTTGCGAGGCTTCCTGCCGCGTGGGCCGAGGCGTTTCGTTATCGAACCGACCGGCCGACGTATTATCCCGTTCGTTTGTGGTGGGCAGAATCAGGCTGGCAGGTGAAACCGGTACCTTGGCTGGGTTCACCCGATCTGCGGGCGTTGTGTCGCGCTAATGCGCTGGCATGTCTGCCAGCGGGAGACAATAAATTTGCCCCTGGCGAGCAGGTGCAAGTACTGGTTTTGGAACCGCCCTGGTAAAGCGCGTTCAGCTGCGGTTGCCAAAGGGGCGGCGCTGCGCACATACTAGCAGCATGGACTGGTGGCTGCTCATTGTGGGGTTATTGGCGATTTTGGGAGCCAGTGTCCCGACTTGGCTCGGCCGAGAAACTATGCAGCGCAGCCACAGCGATACCTCAGACGAAAGCTCCGCTGCCAAAGAGGGTGCGCGCACCCGGCAGCGCATAGGCTGGCCCTTGGCGCTGTTGAGCGGGTTATTACTTTGGCTGGCTTATTTTCCCGCCAATTGGGGCTGGCTGGCGTGGATCGCATTAGTGCCGTGGCTGGCATCACTGCGTATCGGTAGCCCTCACACCTCTGGCAGCAGTTTCGCGGCCGGCTTGCTTTTCGGGGTTCTGGCGCTGCAATGGATAAGGCTGGGCCATCCCCTGATGTACTTAGCCTGGCTCGGCCTAGCCTTGGTTCTCGGGCTGCACTGGTGGTTGTTCGCACTGATCGTTCGACAGATAGTTTCGACGGGGCGCTGGCCTATGCCATTGGTAGCGCCACTGGCCTGGGTGAGTCTGGAATGGGTACGCGCCCGTGTGGACATCGGATTCGCCTGGTATTTTCTCGGCCATACGCAACATAACGGGCTGCCGCACCTCGGATTGGTTTGTGTAACTGGGGCGTATGGCGTCAGCGCGCTAGTAATGCTGGTCAATGTGGTGCTGGCTGAGATACTGGTGCAAAGCATGCGCCACGCTGGCAGCGCTGCTGTGCCCGGCGAGCAGACACCTGTGCGGCTCAAGTTATTGGCCCACATTGATGCCGTTCTCTGGTGCGCTGGATGCCTCGCACTGCTTTTGGCCAATCCGGTCCTTGCCGCGCGTTGGCGCACAGCGTTTCCCCAGACCGGCGCAGTGCGTGTCCTGGTGATGCAGCCGAGTGAGCCGCAGCAGGTTCGCAACGCACCCAGTGAAGAACGCCAGCGAAAGACTTTGGCGGCTTTCAGGGAACTGGTGCGGCAGGCAGCCCGACAGCTTCATGAGTCGGGAAAAGTCGAACTGGTGGTTTGGCCAGAGACATCCATGCCGTTTGACTGGGTGCAAGTAGTGAAATCGAACTACGAGGAAATACCAAACTTGGTGCACACCCATCAAAGCTCGCCCAAGGATGTCACCCTCGCGGAAGCCGAGCAGCTGCAACGCATCGTAGAGGGTCTGCTGGGCGAGCTGGCCCGACTACTGCCGGCTCATCTTGTGGTAGGTGTGAACAGCAAAATCTACTTCGCCCTGCAGGACAGCATGGCAGCTGCGGACGAAGAGACCAGCAAACCGCTCGGCCAGCTGCGCTACAATTCGGCCCTACTAGTTAGCCCCAAAGGCCAGGTCAGCGGTCGCTACGACAAAATTTACCGCATTCCCTTTGGGGAATACTTGCCGCTACGCCATTGGCTGCCGTGGATCGTTTGGTTTTCGCCTTACGAATCTGAATATTCCATTGCTCCTGGTGAGGCAGCGAAGACGTTGACTTTCGGAGAAGGAGGTTGGCGGATGGGAGTGCTGATCTGCTACGAAGACACGGTGCCCCATCTACCGCGCCAATTCTTTCGGGACGCGAGCGGGCCCGACTTTTTTGTGAACATCAGCAACGATGGCTGGTTCCAGGGTTCGGAAGAGCATGAGCAACATCTGGCCATTGCTCGGTTTCGTGCTGCCGAGACCCGCCGAGCGCTCATCCGCAGCGTCAACATGGGCGTGTCGGCCGTGATTGACGGAGACGGTGCGATTATAGCGCTACCTGGGACCAGCTGGCACGACAGCAAAGCTCGCCCCGCAGTGTTCGTGGCGGAAGTGCCCGTCTATACTGGCCAGACGGTTTACGTTCGCTATGGCGATTGGTTTGCCTGGACGTGCCTGGCTCTGACGGCTGGGCTTCTGGTACCGAGCCTGGCTCTTCGCGTGCTGCGCCGTCAGTCTAGGGCCGACGGTTCGGGATAAAACGACTGATATACCAGCTGGTCGCGTTCTTCTTCATGCTGCAAAATTTCGGAAACGAGATGTTGCAGTTTGGGCTTGGTGGCATCCAGATGGTTGTGCTGCTTGCGGAATTCCCTGCAAGTCTGCTCCAGTTCGTGCATGAGCTCCTGATGCTTACGTTGCCAATCCTCTAGTTGGCGCCGCAAATGGGGCGCGCGATCTCCTAATTCCTGGACGAACGACTGGGGTTCTACGCGGCGGTAATACTCGCTGACATCCCGGC
>BEIM01000002.1 GCA_002898995.1 bacterium HR36 | reverse complement strand
GTCGGTTCAGGATGCGACGCCGGGTAGTTGCCGGTATCAGGCGGCGGTTCAGTTTGCGGCGGCGGGTCGTTGCCGGGATCAGGCGGCGGTTCAGTATGCGGCGTGGGGTCGTTACCAGGGTCAGGCGGCGGTTCAGTCTGGGGCGACGGGTCGTTGCTGGTTCCAGGGGGAAGTGGGCCTAGGTTGGGATTGTCGTGAATGAGCCAGTGGAAGCTGACGCTCGAGGTGTCGCCGTCGGACTGATTGACCAGCGTGATGCTGACTGCCAAGCTCGCCTGCGGTTGCTCCGGAGTGGCAATATTAGAACCTATAGTGCCGCTGATGACGCCGGTGCTGGAGTCTATACTTAGGCCAGCGGGAAGATTAGAGGCACTAAACATCAAGGGGGCTTGCGTGTTGAGTCCCGCATAAGCGGAGCCCCAGAGCGATTGCAAGTCGAGATAGACATAGTCGCCTTCGGTGTTCGACTGGTCGCCGGGACTAAGCAAAATATAGTCAGTATTGTGGATACGCACAGTAGCTGACGCCGAGGCGGTGTCTATACCATCGGTGGCCGTGAGCGTGATGGTGTATTCGCGGGTGGGATTAGTGCGGTTCGCCAGACTGTGCGGCAATACACCGTTGATTAGTCCAGTGCTGGTATCTAAGGAAAGGCCATCGGGTAGGCCGCTGGAAGAAAACATTAGTGGCCCACTGCCGCATTGGCCTGGCTCGGGACTATAACTAACTTCCGGCTGGAGATGCACATACTCGCCCTCTTGATAGGCGAACGGCCCGGGCAGGTTGATGCTGAGACTGGGCATCGAACGGTTTTCCAGGTGTTCGCACTGCAATCGGGTCAGCCAACGCGGTGGGCGTCTGACAAACCAGCGGGGAATTTTAGCAAGCCAAAGCTCATACTACGCACGGAATACCCCGTGTGTGTGTGTGTGTCCGACGCACACACTTCGAAGAACGCCGGCTCATGGTTGCTCCTCCCGCTTGAACTGTGGACGCATTGCCGAATTGAATTGTCAACCTGCCTTTTATCAAAAACCCGCCGCTGTGTCAAGAGGAAATTTATGTCGGCATCTGATTTTTCCTAAGTAGCGTTCACAGAAGCTGTTGCGTCGGGCACGGAGCAGAATCGGGTGAAGTGGTAGGGATGATACGAAGGCGATGGGCCTGGCTTCGGCGAGTTACCGTGTGTATTCGGAAGCTCGTCTTTGTTAGGACGTTTCCGAGCCCACGGCGGGCTAACGCCCGCCGCTCCCGGTGGGGCGTGCGCTCACCACACCAAATCGAATCCCGGTGCAATTGCGACTCTTGCGGTGTACGAACGTGCGTGCAGTTCCAGGGCGGGGGGGCGTGAGCCCCCGTGGTGCGTGGAAACACGCCGTCAAGGGCGCTCAGCCAATATGCACGGCAGAGGCGATTCCGCGAATACGCGCGGGGCGGCTACTGTTTCGCGGCGAACGCTGTTGCAGTAGCGCTTTCGCACAATCAGGGCAGGCGGAGGATCGGTGCTGATGTCGTGTCAAATCGCTGCTGGGCCGCGCTCGCCGCCCCGGTGGACGCCAGGTGCCCGTTATCGGCGATTCGTGTGCTAGAGAAGGCGCCGTTGACCGAGCAGGACGATTTCCGGGGGCTGGTAGCGCTAGCCGTTCGTGTGATGGTCACGGGGCAGTTGGCTGAGGCGCCGAAGCAGTGATGTCACCACGGTGCCTACAGATTAAAAACAGGAGGTCATGGCGAAGCATAGCGTTGGTGCCGAAGCGATGATGTTTCTAAGAAGCGTTGCGGTAGGCGGCGGAGATACAACTCACCGGCAATACTTTGACAAGCAATAGCCATGTCGCCAGGAAGTGTTGCGGCAAGTAGCGGAAAAAAGGGGAACGGTTGGGTTTGTTCCAGGAGGGGTTCTTGCAGCGATGGGTTATTCCGCCCACCAGGCATCGTCCGCAGTATAATGCTTAGACCTGACAAAGGCCGCTTGAGGGATGCAAGAGGGAAAGGCGACCGTGCCGGATGTTGGCTCGGTTTACCACGTCGGTGCTCAGCAAGTGGGGAAAACGCTGACGGCGGCGCTGCGCATCTGGCAGCCGTCGCTGTCCTGGTCGCGCGCTAAAGCTCTTATCGAATCGGGCCGGGTGCTGCTCAACGGCGTGGTATGCAAAGATGTAGCGCGGCGACTGGTGCCCGGGGAAGTCGTGAAAATCCTGGGGCAGGCGCCGCGCCCGGAAAAACCACGGCCCCAGATCGTTATTCGCCATCTCGACTCGCAAATAGTGGTCATTGAAAAGCCGCCAGGCATCAACGCCGTACGCCATCCGGAAGAAGAACGCATTTACGAACCGACCGTGGCCGAGTTGTTGCCGCGACTCATCGCCGAACATGAGGGACGAAGCAGTGCGGGCAAACTTCCTTCGGTGCGTGCGGTGCATCGCCTGGATCGCGATACGAGTGGACTGATGGTCTTCGCGCGTACCCGCGAGGCGGAACGTAAACTCGGCTACCAGTTCCGTCAGCATACGATCCACCGTGTGTATTTGGCGGTGGCCCACGGTCGCGTGGAGGAACGCACGATCCTTTCCCGTCTGGTGCGGGATCGCGGCGATGGATTGCGAGGCAGCACCTCATTGCCGAAAGTGGGCAAATTGGCCATCACCCTGGTCAGGCCAGTGGAGTATCTCGGCCCCTACACGCTGGTCGAATGCCGTTTGAAAACGGGACGCACCCACCAGATTCGCATTCATTTAGCGGAACAGGGGCACCCCTTATGCGGTGAAACCGTATACAACAAGCCCCTTTTCAGCGAGCGGATCCCCGACGCCAGCGGTGCGCCGCGTTTGGCCCTACATGCTGCGGAACTGGGATTTACACATCCCACTAGGGACGTCTGGCTGCAGTTTCGTTCTGAACTGCCCGAAGATTTGTCGCGCTTCCTGGAAAAACTGCGGCGTCGTTTCGCCCGCAGCGGCTTATGACCGGCGACCTGTTGCCAGTGCTCCAACGGTCAGTTGAACTGACGCCTCCAGTGTTCCAGGTGTGGGCTTTGCTCGGCACGGTGATTTCCGAGGGAATCCACGCGTGGGCGCGCGTCTTGCAGTTTGTGCTGACATAGCGGAGCAACGATCCAAACCACGTATCTCGCGTTCATCGCTCGTGTGTTGTTGCCGGGGCGATAACGGATGTTGGCCGTATCCATCCCGCATTCTGATTTGGCCAGCGCTAACGACGCAAAAGTGTGCAGGCCTGCTAGATAGCAGCGAAAACGTTCTTTGCGACAAACAGTTTCGTGCATGCTGCTGCGGGATGAATCCTTGCCAGTTTCGGTGCAGGTTCATAGGTTGGTGGCAACCTGCCTGGAAAATCTCGCCTATGCTCCGCAAAATGGTTAGCGTAAGCCCTCAATAAGGAGTCCGCAATGCGCCGAAGAATTTTCACTCTACTGGCCTGTGCTCTGATGGTGCCAACCTGCCAAGAGGTTACTGGTACTCAAGAAAATGCCCCGCGCAAAATCCGCGTGGTCATCATTGACGGCCAGAATAATGACGATTGGCGCAGCACCACGCCGTTTATGAAGCGGGTTTTGGAAGAAAGCGGGCGGTTTACTGTGGATGTCTCGTCCAACCTGCGGCCCGGCGACAAACCTGGTAAGGTACCGACGGTTCCCTTCCCGCCTAACTTGAGCAATTACGATGTGGTGCTGAGCAACTACAACGGTGCGCCCTGGCCAAACGAGTTTCAGAAGGAATTGGAGAGGCGGTTGCGGGAGGGCCAAATTGGTCTGGTCATTATTCATGCGGCCAACAACGCATTCAGCAACTGGCAGGAATATAACCGCATGATCGGTCTGGGCTGGCGCAGCCCGAAAGGCGGTGACCGCATCTTACTGGACGATAGCGGTAAACTGGTGCGTATTCCCAGCGGTCAGGGAGATGGCTCCGGGCATCGTTACACCGGGGAGTTTACGGTGGTTATCCGCGATCCCGACCATCCGATTACTCGAGGTCTGCCTCGAGAATGGCGCCACACTCGCGATGAGCTTTACGACAATCTCCGCGGGCCAGCAGAGAATATGCACATTTTGGCCACTGCTTTTTCCAAAGGCACCAAAGCGCACGAGCCCATGATCTGGACGGTTAGCTATGGCCAAGGCCGTGTGTTTCACACACCTTTGGGTCACGATCTCAACGGCATGCGCTGTATAGGTTTCGTCACCGTGTTGCGGCGAGGCACGGAGTGGGCGGCGACCGGCCAGGTTACCATCCCTGTTCCGGACAATTTCCCCGCCGCCGAGAGAACCAGCGCGCTGAAAGATTGATTAGCGGACGGTGATGCGAAGCAAGTCATCACGCAATTCGGGTAATTCCGCAAGGCGATTCTGGCGTGCAGCTTCTCGAAACCGCCGCAACGTCAGTTCGAGATGATCTGCCGCATCGGGGTAGTCCTCTCGTACATCGTTGACTTCCCAGCGATCATCGGGCTTGATGTACAAGCGTGCAACCGGCACGGGCTGATCGGAGCGGGTGCGCATTGGCAGGATCAAGTACCAGCCATGAGTTCGTAACGACCACCACTCTTCGTTCTCCCAGCGACAGATTGCGCAGGCATATTCGCGCAGTTGCAGCGGCTCACCACGCGCTACGCCCAAGATGCTCTTTCCGTGGATCTCGTGCGGAATGAAGGCACCAAAATATTCCAGCAGCGTTGGGAAGAAGTCCACCGGCTGCACGAGTTGCTGTACACGGCGAGCGGCTTCCTTGCCGCCAGGCCAGCGCATGACGAGCGGCAAATGGACGAGTTCTTCGTGCAAGCAGGGACCGGCATCCCCCACTAAGCCATGTTCTCCCAGGGGCAAACCGCAGTCGCTGGTGACCACCAACAGCACCTCTTCGTATAAACCCTTTTGCCGCAAATAGTCGCACAGCATCCCGAGCCACTGATCCACACCACTGACTACTCCGGCATAGCTGTAAAGCAAGACCTCGCGCTCTTCGCGGCTCAACTCGCGGCCGACATAGCCGATCTTCGGTTCGAGAATCGGTTGCTCTGAAGCGCCTTCGAGAGCCTGGACCGCCTCATGGTCATAAAGAGGCGCTTCCCACGGTGGTTGCAGCGCTCCTAATTCGAGCCACAACAACCACGGTTCGCTGCCGCCGTAACGGCTCAGCCAATCGGTGGCCGCCTGGATACAGCCTGCAGTTAAGCTTTCCTGTTCCAGTTCGCTCAGTCGTTCACGCCGGATTACTTGCACCATCTCCCATCCGCTGGCCCACACTCCGCGAATACTCGGGCTGCGCTCATCACCGATAAAAACCGTGCGAACTCCCTGCTCCCACAGCAACCGCAACAATCCAGGTGTGCGGTTGCGCCCGCCAAAACCATGGCGCCCTGTAAACCAACTCCGCCGCACTGCTGACGGCGACGCCCGGTCCACATAGCACTGGTCAAACACTACGCCCTCTGTTGCCAGCCGATCCAGCGTCGTCGTGTCCAGCCACTCACTGCCGTAGCAGCTTAAGTAAGCCGGCTGCAAGCGCTGCACTACCACCCAGATGCATTTCATGCTTTTCTCCCTGCTGCAGGCAACTGGGCCGAAAGCGACTTCGGTCAGCCTAGTTTATGAGGTTTCCATCCCTGTGGCCCCAACTATACCGATACGGCGACCTCTCAACTTTGGGGCACACTGTCGTCCGGTCTTACATGGAGCAAACACCTCCTTTTTCGCTGGGGTATTGCTCGAGCCAAGTGTGCTTACGCTAATTACCGTCTGGGGCGGGTTTGGTGAAATCAACGGTAACACGCGAGCCAGCCTGTACAGTCACCCAGCGTGTTTGTCGAACCACCTCCCCATTGCTTTTCCAGCTCGCGGTGATGGTGTACTCGTAGGATTTGTTTGGCGAAAGCGGAGGCGATTGCAACAGGCGCCGAGTGCCGCCGCTCCGCACCTCGTAGTCCTCCACGAACACCTGAGCATTCGCAGTCGGCAACACCACCTCGATTTCCGCAAATCGAGCCCCGTCCACCAAGGGCCGCGGCGGCGCCAACTGGCCGTTGGACTGCTGGCCCGGTAAAACGCGCGGCACCACATAGTATTCAGCGCGGCTAGGCGGCACCGCCGGCACAGGGTAAATATAACGCGGGTACACATAGGGATAATAGCCGTAATACGGTTCGCCCCAATAGGGGTCGTAACGCGGCCCAACATACACACCCACCCGGTACGGCACGTAGCCGTATGGATAGGTTGAATACTCCAGCAAATACCGCTGGTACGCGGGGCTGTAAAACACACCGACATTGCCAGTACGCACCCCGACGATTACTTGCTGGCCGACCGTTGTCCCAACTGACCCCAACGCCAGGGCGATCCCCAGCACCGCCTGCCACACCATAGCGCGCATGTTTTTTCCCTCGTTTGGTTCCGCCGTGTCTGCTGCCTGGGTCTGTTGATATTCTAGCCCAAAAAGCTTTCGAAGCAGCCATCGAGGAGGCATGGGCGTGGCTACAGCGGCGATCATCGGCACCGGCTTTATCGCACCAGTTCACCTGGAAGCCTTGCGGCGCTTGGGGATTCCAGTCCGCGGGGTCTTGGGTTCTTCGCTTGAGAAAAGTCAAACCGCTGCTCAGCGCTGGCATCTGGAGCAGGCTTATCACTCCCTAAAAGAGTTGCTTGCTGACCCGCTCGTGGACGTCGTCCATATTACCTCGCCTAATCGCTTCCATTATGAACACGTTTGCCGCGCTTTAGAGGCTGGGAAACACGTAATTTGCGAGAAACCGCTGGCAATGAACTCTCAGCAAAGCGGTGAGTTGGTGCGGCGTGCTCAAAGCAGCGGCAAGGTCTGCGCCGTTTGCTACAATATTCGCTTTTATCCGTTGTGTTTGGAGGTGCGAGAACGCATCCGTTCTGGGCAGCTAGGGCGCGTATTTCATGTGGTGGGTTCTTACCAGCAGGATTGGCTGCTGTATCCGACCGATTTCAACTGGCGCGTGTTAGCCAGTGAAGGCGGGCCCGTACGCGCTGTCGGGGACATCGGCACCCACTGGCTCGATTTGGTTTCATTTCTGCTCGGCCAGGAAGTCGTCAGCGTTTGTGCTGAACTTCACACCGTTTGGCCATCACGGAAGCGCCTGCGTGGCGCCATAGAAACTTTCCAAACCAAATTTCAGATTAGCGCCGACTACGAAGAGCTGACCATTGATACCGAAGACTACGGGGCCATTCTCCTGCGTTTCGCGCATGGCACTCCTGGCGTGCTGGTGGTTTCGCAGGTTACCGCAGGGGCGAAAAACCGTGTGCGCTGGGAGATAGCAGGGGAGCGGATGGCTCTCGCCTGGGACAGCGAACGCCCGAACGAACTCTGGCTCGGCCAACGCGACGCCGCTAATCAACTCCTACTTCGCGATCCCGCCTTATTGAATCCAGCCGCCCGGCTTTATACCGACTATCCTGGCGGCCATAACGAGGGATTCCCCGATACTTTCAAACAACTGTTTCGCGCAATTTACGCCGCTATACAACGGGGGCATTCTCCGCCCGACAGCTATCCCACGTTTGCAGATGGCCACCGGGAAATCCTACTTTGCGAAGCTATTCTGCAAAGCCATCAGGAACGCCGCTGGGTGGATGTTAAGACCGATGTTCATTCCTAGTCTTTTCGCCCATAACCACCCGGAGTGTTCCAGATGCAAGCGGCGTTTCTTTATCCGCGTGGGCCGGGAAAGTTAGCAGGTTACTTGATTTCGATTTCATGCAACGTGAACGGTGCCAGGGTGGTCGCATAGATTTTCCCATTGCTAGCCGCGCAAATGCCCATGATGTGATATTGCGGGACTAAGATTCCATTCGCTCGACGACGCACGCCGTGGTGCCAGGGTAGCGCTTTACCTTGTTCATCCGTAAACCGCGTATAGTCGGGATTGCGAATAGCCAGCGGACCATGGTCACGACAACCTTTTTCGCCGGGCTTATAGCTAACGATACGTAAGGTCGCTTCTTGCTTTGGTGTGCTAACCGCTACGCCCATCCATACCGTGCCGTCCGGCCCGACGCACAAGGCCCGGCAATCCGTCTTCGCTTCTGGATGATCTATCAAAGCCCCTAAGCGGCGTCCTAGCAACGTGTTTCCTTCGGCGGTCAAGTCATACGCATAAAGCTGATTTTCATTCATCGCCACTGCATATAAAGTTTTGCGGTCTGGCGACACTTCCCAGTTTATAGGATGGCTATGCGGATGGGCTAAGAGCGTATCTTTGGGCGGCAATCCATCTATAGTCTGTTTGAGGCGCTCCAGCCTATCAGTACGCGGATCATAACGTGCAATATCCCCGCCCCGAATAGGGTGATAGGCGCGACCTAAGTAATCAAGGACAATGAACGCATAGACATGTTCACAGTCCAGGAGGTCTCTATATTTGCCGGTTTTCAAGTCCAAAATCAGAAAATGCGTGCTCTCGATGGGCCTCTCATCCGAGCATGTGGATATATAGGCAAGGCCACGCGATTCATCGGGGGTGATGCTGATAATGCCCTGATGCGCAACTGGAATCGGATACACCTCCACTTTGCCGCTTTTCGGATCGTAAACCATCGGGTACCCGCCTGGGTAGTCGGTACGCTTTTCACCTTTTTCTGGGTAACCTTGCTTAGTGCCGAAATAGATTTTGCCACTCTCACCGACATTGTTTCGAGTGTGGATTTTCGCCTGAGCTGCGAAACCCTCAGCATTGCTGCCGATGGCTTTCATGACATCTACGACAACCTTCATTTCCTTGGTGCGCAAATTGAACTCCACTAGGTATGCGTTCTCCCCGTATTTAGCCGTGCCTATATAGAGGCAACCGTTTTTACCCTCGACGATGGAAAAATACCCGCTGCCTTGATTGGTCAGGTGCTTGGGAATTGCGTAAGCAGTACTCCAAAGCCAACCTTGCGGCTCAAGATTGGTTAACGCAGCATGGAGGTTAGTAAACTTAGATGCTGGGGAACACGTCGCGAAAAGCAGCGCCAAACCTATTAGCAGGGAGCAGGACGTCGGCACGATACTTCGGTGTGGATAGCCGGGTCGCACGGGCTGAGGCGAAGGCGTGGGAGCTGAGCGGCAAGTTTGGCACATGGCGGGCTCCTTCGAAGGCGTAGGCGGCGGGCTTATGCACAGTCACCGGCTTTCTTCGTATTAGTCCTCGCCAGGCGGGTGGCGGGATTACGGGGCAAAGGGGCTGGGCCAAGCTTACCAGTGAGCGATCGGGCCGGCAGGCACAGGGATAGGCGAATTGTAGGTGGCGGGTAGGCGCCAGGCCAGTGGCGGGCCTTTGCCGCGTAGCGCGCTGACAATCTCCTGGAACGCTTGCACCGAGCGTACCTGCATCAATCGCCCATGGATTCTCTTGCCTGGCCGCAACACCTTACTATACCAGGAGGCGGGTTTGCGGAAGGTAGCACAGCCAATACGTTCACCCCGTTCTTCCACTTGCAGGGTGAAATGTCGTTCCATGAAGGCCAAGAATGCCCACCAATCGGGCTGGCTCTGGGGTTGGCCAAGTGTCTCCCACTCGTGAAGCTGACGGAATATCCAGGGGTTGAGCAAAGCGCCCCGGCCAATGGCGATCCCCGCACAACCGGTTTCCTGGAGCATGCGCCAGGCCTCGGGAATGGTGCGGACATCGCCGTTGCCGATAACGGGAATGCGTTGCACCGCTTCGACGACCGCGCGAATACCACGGAGATGGACCGTGCCTGTAAAACCTTGCTGGCGCGTGCGTCCGTGAATGATAACCGCAGCGACACCGATTTGCTCGCATTCCCGCGCCAACGCGGGAGCAGTCCATTGGCGGTCGTCCCAGCCTAGCCGCATTTTGACAGTCACAGGAATGTGCACTGCTTCCACGACCGTCTGCACCAAGCGGACGGCCTGCGCTACATCGCACATCAAGGCGGAACCAGCGCCACCACGTGTGATTTTTTCCACGGGGCAGCCCATGTTGATATCCACCGAGGTGACGCCGTAGGCCTGCAACCACTGTGCAGCGTCGCGCATCATAGCGGGATCGGAACCGAAGATTTGCACGGCTAACGGACGGTCGGCCGGACAGGTCCTGATAAGGTCGAGCGTCTTACGACTGCCACGCACTAGAGCGATGGCACTGATCAGTTCGGTAGTGCATAAGCCCACTCCGCCGATTTCGCGCACCGCCAGACGAAAGGCCAGATTGGTGTATCCTGCCAAGGGAGCAAGCAGCCAGCGAGTGGACAACTGCACCGAGCCCCAAGTTAGCGGTCCGCGTACAGGACAAGGGGGATATGGCAGCATAGGCCAAACTCCACTCCTGGCTAGCGCTTCCGCCTGCGCGTGCCCAGGCGATTTGCGCCAGCAACATGCTTTCGTACCGTTGCGTGCGCCGCTAAGCGCTCCAAGCGATCCAATTCAAAGAGCCGGCGGTCAGCGTTGAACACGGGCGGAGGTAAAGCCTCAGCTTGCTGGAGAGCTTCGGCTTCTTGCAAGTAATCACGCCGAATGCCGATACCGCGGAATACAGGCAGTCCACGTTGCAACGCCAGGATCTCGCGGCGTGTCCGGCCTTGTGGCGCTTCCGGCCAGGGATGCTCGTGCTCTTGAAAATCAAAGAATATGGGCACAATCTGGCCAATGTAATCCCAGTAGCCTGGATTGTCCGACTGGATGTACAGCTTGCCCCCGGCTTGCAACGCTCGATGGACGAGACAAAGGAATTTCGGGGCGATAAGTCGGCGATGAACATCGGCCAAGTCGTAGTAAGGCTGGGGATGGTAAATATGGATTTCTGCGACGGAATGGGGCGGGATGAGCCGTTCCAGAACTTCACGGGCATCAGCCACGGCAAAGCGTATGTTGGTCAAACCCCGCTGGTTGGCTCGCCGCACTGCGTAGCGAATGACCACGGGTAAGCAGTCCACGCCGAGGTGGTCACACTCGGGATGTGCCAAGGCGTGTGCGATCAGAAAGCGCCCATTGCCGCAACCCAAGTCGATAATGCGAGGCGCCTCCCGGCCGAACAGTGCCCGCCAGTTGAACGGCCCAGGGATCGGCAGCCGCTTGATTGCCGTTTGTGTCCAATTGGCCTGTGGCACAATCCTGCCAGGAAACGGCACACCGAATTCGAGTTCGACATCCATAGCCTGCTCTCGTCTGGCACTAATGCGCCCCAGAGGTCGGCATGTAAATCATAAGCCTTTTCGGGCTGATGGAAGTTTCCCGGCCCTGCCATAGCCTGCGTAATCGTCACAACCCGTAAAGTTTCTCATCCAGCCAGTGCTGGTCGGCGTTTTTCCAAGCTTTCGCCTCTTGGAGAACGTTTGCATGGCCATATCGTGTAAATTAGACTAGAAGGGTCAAGGAGAGGAGCGCAAGCTATGCGTCACGACCGGACTGTCGCACTAGCCATACTGGCAAGCTGTGCGTTGGCCCTGCCCAGGCCAATTTGGGCGGGCTGGCAGAATGTATTTCAAGTGACCTGTTTTCACCGTTCGACACCCGTGGTGGCGCAGGCGCCACCTGTAGTGGTGGCTCCCGCTCCGACAGTTGCCTACGCCCCTCCAGCGCCCCAGCAAGTTTGCACCACCCAGTATGTGCAGCGTTGTTATTACCAACCGGTGACCTCTTACCGCTTCCAGGTCTATTACGAGCCTGTAACGACTTACCGCACGTCCTATTACTACGAGCCGATCGTTTCCTACCGCTACAGTTGCTATTTTGACCCATGCACATGCACGTATCAGCAGGTGGCGACTCCCGTGACATCGTATCAATTGCGGGCATATTACACGCCGGTGACCAATTGGGTGAGGCGGTGTGGTTTTGTGCCAGTAACTACCTATCGCCAATGCTGCTACTTGCAGCCGCAAACAACATGCTACTACGTTGACCCCTGCACTGGTCAGCCCGTGCAGCCGCCTGCAATCCAAGAAGCGCCGCGACAACCGACGGTGCCTGCGCCGAGCGTTCAGGAATACCGCACGCCAAACGGGAGTGGCAGCCCACTTTATGAGCGGACTTATCCGCAAGCACCACCACCCGAGGGAAGTGGCCCGTATAAACCGCAGATGTACAGTCCGCCACCGCCTCCGGCTCCGCCAAGCTCGCCGCGTCCCATCGTACCACGCTTGGATCGCATTGCTTTGGACAATGCTGCGGATAATCGCGGAACTATCGCTGGCAGGTTAGCGGAGCCCTCTCACATGGCGAGCGATAGCCAAATAGTGTTCGTCAACGAAGAAGTCAACGAACGCAGCACCGTCCGGCCTGATACCGAGGGGCGCTTCCAGGTTCGGCTGGTAGCGGGCAACTGGCGTGTCTATTTGCGTGACGCCAGTGGCCGAGAAATCCCATATAGCTCTTTACGGTTGCAGCCGGGCGAAGTGCGGCAACTGGTCCTTACGAGTCACACCGCTAGCCGCTAGCCAACCGTACTACTTCAGATTCTCTTTGATCCAGGCCAAGACTTCGTCGGGGTGTTTCTTCACGTCCACTTTGTCGTAGATTTTGCGGACGACCCCCTGCTTATCAATGACGAAAGTTTTGCGCTGAGCCAGGCCATTGGCGCCCAGCACGCCGAAAGCCATAGTAACGGTCTTTTCCGTGTCGCACAGTAGCGGGAAGTTGAGGTTGTGCTGGTCGGCAAATTTGCTTTGTGAAGCGAAATCGTCCACGCTAATGCCAATCACGACCGTATCAGCCTGAGCGAACTGCTCAATGCGGTCACGGAAACCGCAGCTTTCCAGCGTTCACCCCGGGGTCAGGGCTTTGGGGAAAAAGAATAAGACGACGTTCTTCTTGCCGCGGAACGCGTCGAGCGCCAGGGTCTTGGCGTCTTTTTGGTCAGGGAGAACGGTTGCGACATTAACAGCGGGCAAATTCACTTTTGGTGCCAGTTTGCCCTCGGCGACTGCGGGACCTTGGCCAGAAGTTTGTGCGAATCCCACCAGAAGCATGGCGAAACCCGCGCACACCATTAAGCCCAGCCACAGTTCTTTGCACAGCATGTAATCTCCTCCTTTCGGCGAGCGACGCTGCTGACAAGCCCATGGGCGCTGCTATTATGCGTGCCAGGAGATACGCGGCAAGTGTCTGCCCAACATCATCAAGGAGACACACCTGGAAAGGGTCCCAACGTTTGGCTAGCGTCCTATGCCCTATTTGACACGACGGAAAGTATCCTTTTTCCCTTTGGAATCCACCGTGGTCATCTCGTCGCCGTTGATCTTGACCTGCAGCTTTTCGCTGACCGTCTTGCCTTCGGTTTCCAGGCTCACTTCCACCAGGCTATCGTCCAAAACGCGATAATTCCCTTTGAGTTGCTTATCCTCGATATGTACCAACAGCGAGCCGTCGCGCGCAAACTCGACAACGATTTTGACCTTATCCGCATCCACCGGTTGCCACTTGCCGACAATCAATTGTCCCAGCTTTTGCTGCGCAAACAAAGCGGTTTGTAAGCCTACGACCAGCAGTACTGCCATGGTCACCCGCAAGAATCCAGACATGCGCATCTCCGGGATAGGCATGGCCAGGCGATGCCATGCAAGAAGGAAAAAAGGGCGGTCACCCCAATGGCAACCGCGCCGGTGCAGCCTGACCGTACTCTGCTGGCTCAGCCATTGGTTCGGCGGAGTACGGTACCAGACTGGGAATGCTGTCGCAGTATGATACTGCGTTGCTGTCGCGTATAAGCCGACAATCGCTCTGTTACTCATGCCGGGGTGCTGCTGGCAACCCGACGTCACGCAAACAGCCACGAGTCGGGTTGTGCCAGGCTAAGAATAATGTAGCAAACCGATGCGGGAAGACGAACAGATTTACCCTTGTGGACATCGCTATGCTGAGGCCTCAAGACAGCGAGCAACTGCGGCAATGGGATATCGCCCACGTCTGGCATCCGTTCACTCAGATGGCTGACTATGCGCAGAACGAACCTCTGATCATTGAACGCGCGGAAGGATGTTGGTTGGTGGATGTACACGGACGGCGCTATCTGGACGGTGTGGGTTCGATTTGGTGCAATGTTTTCGGGCATCGTCGTCCAGAAATTGATCAAGCGATTAAGGAGCAGTTACAACGCGTGGCACATAGCACGCTGTTAGGGATTAGCCACGTGCCGGCCATTCGGCTGGCGCGAAAACTGGTCGAATTGACCGCCCCTTTGGGGCAATGGGGCGAACCCTTGACCCACGTATTTTTCTCCGACGACGGGGCGACAGCGGTGGAAGTAGCGATCAAGATGGCATTTCAATACTGGCAGCAGCGGCCGGCGGAGCAAGGTGGACCATGTCCCCGTAAGACGAAGTTTGTTTGTTTTGGCGGCGCGTATCATGGCGACACGCTGGGCGATGTCAGTGTCGGGGGTGTAGATTTGTTTCACCGCATGTTCGAACCGCTCCTGTTTCCAACTTACCGCGCACCGCAGCCGTATTGCTATCGCTGCCCGTTGGGACTGCAGCGGGAAAGCTGCGTGGTGGATTGCGCGGCGGCGTGTGAGGCAATACTGGCCCGCCATCACGAGGAAATTGCCGCCGTGGTCATCGAGCCGCTGGTACAAGGAGCAGCGGGCATGATTGTGGCGCCAGCGGGTTTCCTGCGCCGCATCCGTGAGGCAACCCGCTGCTACCAGGTGCTGCTCATTGCGGACGAAGTCGCAGTCGGCATGGGACGCACGGGCACGATGTTCGCCTGCGAGCAGGAGCAGGTCGCTCCGGATTTCCTGTGCCTGGCGAAAGGACTTACTGGCGGTTATTTGCCGCTCGCCGCAACCTTGACCACCGAGCGTATCTACCGCGCTTTCCTCGGCAGTATTGCCGAACGGCGCACCTTTTTCCATGGCCACACTTACGGCGGAAACCCGCTCGGCTGCGCCGCTGCCCTGGCCACGCTCGAACTTTTTGAACGCGAACATATCCTGGAACGACTCCCCGAACGCATCAGCCAACTGGCACAATGGTGCGAACTGTTCCGTCAATTACCGCATGTCGGCGACGTCCGGCAGAAGGGCTTGCTCGCAGGGATTGAACTGGTACGCGATAAGCAAAGCCGGGAACCTTATCCGTACGAAGCCCAGATAGGTCACGCCGTTTGTCGCAAGGCCCGCGAACGACAAGTCCTCATACGGCCATTGGGAAACGTCCTCGTGCTCTTTCCGCCACTGGTAATTTCCCCTGAAGAACTCGATTGGCTCTGCGACACCTTGCTCTGGGCCATCCGGCAAGTTACTGAAACCTAGCCCGCAAATTTTCTCGTTCGCGCAGCGTATTTGCTGAACCTAGGCCTAACCCGTCCCGCGCATCGCCGGCATCTTTTTCCAGGTATTCCTCTCTGCCTTCCATGTTCGCATGGCGGTTTGCTTGCCCATGGCGCTACACGCAGAGAATCAGCATACAGGTTCCCACGGTTTCATCGAGAAGCCCGCACTGACGGTGCAGCCGGCCCTTACCTCTTTCTATCATCCGTGTAGCGGGTGTCCCAATGCGATACGTTGCTTATAAGAGCGGCCTTGCAAAGAGCAAGAGACTAAGCCTGCAATTGGTAGCGAATGTTGCTCAATGCTGGGGTATCGAGGCGGCGGCCGCCCCCATGCAGCGAATCCATCAGGAAAGCAAGCATGCCGGTGGTCAACAACGTACGCTCCACCGGATAACTGGCTTTGCCCGACAAGAACATTTTCTCAATGTGATTGCACAGGAAACTGAAATGGTCGCGCTGTGGCTTGGGCAAGTAAAACCAGGTGGCGAACGGCTTATGCCCCACCGGTGCGACGGCGGTCGCGAATTCGGCAACGTGGCTGTTGGACATGTACACGGCCGCTTGCAGACCATCGCAGTATTCGATCAGGAAAACGGTCGGGCGGGGATCGGCTTGTTGTCTGCGTCCGCGTTTTTCTGGGATGGCCGCCAGCGCCGTTTCCAGCAAATGCAGACTCGAGCGCCCAGCGTGAATGGTCTCTTCGGCGTCGCGCCCTTGCAGGCACTGGACGGCGCGAACACCCGTTTCACCGCCTGCCCGACGTTCGACAAGAACCTGCAATGCTTCCAGTGCGTGGAAACCATACGATTCAATGCCGCCATAACCGACAGCTAAGGCTCCTTGCAAGCGTAGACCCCGCCGCAAATCTATGGGCGGCCGCCGCCAGGTCACCGGCACACTCGAACCTGCCATCATCGGAAATCCCAGTTCGCGGCTTTGCTCATACATCCAACGGGCGTTTTCCCAGGAGTACGACAGGTGCTTGTCATTGTAAACAGGCACACTGCGACCACTACGGCGAAACACTTTGACAATCTACTCGAATCACTCGCGACGGGGATAAAGCGTCTGCCCTTTTTCATTGGTCGGGTAGTTGCCGTGCTCACCAATCAGCAGCACCCCATCCACCGCCAATTCCTTGCCACCTAACGTGAGAGCTTCGGCCGGTGTTTTGAAGATGGGAATCTTGTAACGCGCTGCCAGGCCGCGGCCAATGTCTGTTTCGGGAAACTGATCAATATACAGGCTGACCACACGGCAATGGGGCCGATGAATGCGACCCACGATGGCGTAACCTTCGATGAATTTGGTGATGATGTCGTCGGCGTGTGAGTATTTCCAGTAAACTGTCGTAATGGCTGCGATGCGTTTGGGGGGCCCGATGCGTGGGACGTCATCAGTGGGCAGAAGGACCTTCGGTTCGGGCAACGGCTGGGTACCGACGATCGGGCTAGCCGTTTCCTGCGCATGCGCAGCAAATCCCAAACCGCTGGCCAGTGTTGCCACAAACTCCCGTCTTGTCCACCACTGTTCCTCACTACCTTGCGCACCATTGTTTATCTGATCCGCTGTTTGACAGGACGATTGCGCCTGAGCCGTTGCCCTGCCTTGCGCACCATTGTTCATGCCGATCCCCTCTGTAGTTATGGCCTAGATTCACGCGGTTCCGCCTCCTTGGTCGTGCTGTGAACGACCGTTAAAGTTTGGAACCGCGGGCGCCAGCAATAAGGCGATGAACACGAGGATGAGCACGGCCATGTCGGCTGCCAGACTCCAATTGTGCCAGAACTGAAAAGCGGCCTCGGCTTGTGCACTGTGGGCTAATTGGTCTGGTGGAGTCGGCCTAGCGCCGGCATTGTCTATGGCGGCTTTCGCCGGCGTGCTAGCATATCGTTCCTGACGCCAGTAACGGACTTGCTCAGCCAAGCCCCATTCATTGACCACGACTAATACCAACGCCAGTAGCAACACAATCAAGCGAACGCGGTGAACTCTGCCTGCTGGCCACCAGAACAAGGCTGGACATACTGCCGCCAACCCGCAGCCCAGTTGAAACAGAAAATACCGTTGGAACACGATGTCGAGAAACTCTCCCGCCAGGCGAATGCCTTCGTTTTCGGATTGGAGATGGAGCCAATTATCGGGCCGAGCGGCGAGTGCCTTCATGCCGCCAATGACAGGCAAAGCTACGCAGAACGGGAAAAAGACTAGCGTGCCCAACCACAAACTCAAACCCATCAGGTGTACCGCATGCAGGCTGTAATTCCACCACCAGTGCCGCCGGGTTAATGTGTCCCTCATGGCGATTCTCCTGGAGTGGCAGCCTGGGAGTCACTGTTTGGAGACCGTGCCGGAGTTTCGCTGCTTGCTGGCGCCGATGGCGCCTTTTGGCCGATTTTGCCTTCCCGCCCTTGCCAGAGACGAATGATGTTTTCCCAATGCCGCCAGAAAACCAGTGCTGCGCCGACTAGTGCCAGCAAGGTCGCTGCCCGGTGTTGTGGCGAAAAACTGGCGGGCCAGGTGTAGGTGATTTGCGCCAGCGCCAAGGTCAGGGCGGCCGCTAACGAACTCAAGGAAACATATCGGGTCATCCAAGCAACTATGCCCCACACCATCGCTGCTATGGCTGTGGGGATCGGCATGAGCACGCTGACCACGCCTGCTCCCGTGGCTACCCCTTTGCCGCCGCGAAAACCTAAATAAATCGGCCAAAGATGTCCTGCCAACGCGGCCAGGCCTATCAGCGCCGCGGTGTCCGGCACACCCAGAGCCGGAACGCTGGTGTACAAATTTACGCTATAATTGGTTATGGGCCAAGCCCCATGGTACATCAGCCAAGTTGCCACTGGCAACGCCCCTTTGGCAAAATCTAGCAGCAACGCCAACGGGAAGTATTTCCATCCCACAACACGCCCCAGGTTGGTGGCGCCGATATTGCCACTGCCGTGCCGACGAATATCCACCCCGGCGATCACGTAGCCGAGGAGCAAGCCAAACGGGATGGCCCCAAGCAAATACGCCCCCACCATCCAGGCGAGCCATATCCCTAGGGACACCAAGCTGGCACTGATGTCAGCCAAGGGCCATGCTCCGATTAGCGAGTGGGGAGTGGGTTGTGCCTAGTATGGGCAGGATTACCGGCGCCGTCGGTAAGCTTCACTGGCGCGGTGCAAGATGTCCCATTCCTGCGGGGTGAGCGCATCTTTGCCTTCGCGGTTGAGTTTGTCAAGAATGGCATCAGCTTGGGCTTCCAGGTGCTCATCCCACTGGGAGCGGTAAGAAGTCGCGGCACGCACGGGCGCCTTGCGGAACCACTTCCAATCCCCAAAGCGCCAGTGCCAACCTGGGGCAAAGTAGTACGCCAGCGCGAACGCTGCCCCCGTCAAGTGCACGAGCACTGCGCTCGGTCTGCCCAAGCCTCCTAATTGCTGCAAGAGCAGCACTGCATCCTTACCGACGTAAAGCAACGTGATCAGCCATAGCGGCACAGGAAGCACGAAAAACAGGAGTACGGTCTGCCGCGGATAATGTAGCGTGCACAACGTCAACACAAAGGTAATCGCCGGGGCGGCTCCGAAGTAAACGCGCGCTGGTGCCAGCAGCCAGAGCCATTTCACAACTACCCACGCCAGGTTTCCCAGCACGCCCGCGGTCAGGTAGAGGAGCAAAAACTTCCGCCCACCATAGATTTCTTCCATTTGCCGGCCAAAAAACCACAGAATGAGCACATTCCAAACCACGTTCAGCCAGTTATGCAGGTCATGGATAAATAACGCCGTAACTATCCGCCATACCTCGCCCTCCTTGACGCGCTGCACGTCTAACATGAGCATGTCGGTGAATGTTCCATGCCAGGCCCGGCCAGCGGTGACCAATTGCAACACATATACGCCCACGTGCACCATGGCCAACCACGGCACAACCTGATTGCCTCCCAGCCAATGACTGCTGGGCCGCCACTCCCGATAATAATCGCGGTCATAAAATCCCATGACTCGTCCCGAGGGATTTTCGATCCGGTCTTGCCAAGCGCTTCCTTATTATGCTACACCGACAACGGGCGTTGGCGACGAGAAACTACTGTCATGGTTTTGCCCTGACTCATCCCCACTTTTTCTGGCTGCAGAAGAGGGCAACGCACATTTCGGCAATCGTGCATGTCGGCGTAAATTCCAGTAGCCCTGCTACACCCAGTGGCTGATGATCAACTTTCCGACCCGATCAGTGTTTCATCCGCGCTGGCGAGTGCTTGATTCCAGCCTCAAACGTTGGATCATCAGCGCTGGACAGTTAGCGACTTGCCAGCCGTGGAATGTTGGGTCGCAATGGCTTCCCATCCGACGGCCGGCCATGCGCATCCCGCACTGGCTGGCTTCGGTAGCGCTGGGCGAATGCCAAAACACCAACCAGCCAAGGCGACTTTCGATTTCGTAGACTCTGCGAACTGCACCGGCAGGGGTTAGCCCACCGGGGTGTGTACGTACATGCTGCGCGGAACACACGCGGCGTGATTGTCGGGGAAAGCGCCCATGTGGTGGTGCTCATCGGCGCAGTCTTGGTGGTCATGCGTGTGACCACCGAAGTTAGTGCGGCCCGCGAGCGGTGAAATATTGGGATAACTCAGCTAGGCTGATTGCTTCTGAGAGCATTATTCCAGCACTAGGACAAACTCCACAGGCAATGCCACACAGTGGACAGGGCCGGAATCGAACCGGCGACCTAGGCGTTTTCAGCGCCTCGCTCTACCGACTGAGCTACCTGTCCTCGCGAAAGCTACATTTCGATGGGCAATGTATTCGCCCACTAGTTTATTTTACAACGAGCACGGATGAAGCTCGTCCAGGTTGCTGGCTCCTGATACGCTCCATTATTTTACACGGCAGGCAATCGCTGCCAAGAGCGGCGGAGCCTGTTTTCTTGTGAAACGGCTCTCGGATGCAGGCGAGGCCAGAACCCTTTGATCGCGCGTATCGTATTTTCGAGGACGGGCAGGGCGCGGTACGCTGCGAGCCAACCTGCTTTGTGGGTTTCGGGCTGTGTTTTCCCTGCAAGGATCACGGGCTTGGGAGAGTGGGGCCTGGTTCATAGCGGTGAGGCTGTGTACGCTGTAGCGAGTTGCGTCGAAAAACTAGACTAGCACACCTCTCAAATGAATGTGGCCGGGCAAAAAATCATAGGTTTGGCCCATCCCACAGCGGCCCAGCGCTTGAAAAGAATAATCCCGCTGATAGGGACACCACCAGTACCAGGGCGGGAAAAGACCCGCTACTGTCCAAGAGCCCCGCTTGCCGACGTTGACAATAGGAATCATGTCGTTGGAAAGTACTCGGGAATGTGGCGGAGGATTATGACGAGCAAGAAACAGCGTGCCGCCTAAGCCATGCGAATGCGGGCGGTGATAGGCCAACGCCCAACGATTTGGCCCTTTTCCACTATCCAAGCAAAATCATGCAGAGCACAAGTAGGACAAATGTGGGCGGGGATAGCCAGCAAAGTATCGCCAGGCTGGTAGCGTTGGGCTAACGGCGTTTGCAAAACCAAGTGCTCTTCGTTGTGCAAGACCTGGGGGGCGTCTGGCAGATCTGGGAAGACGCATCGCTGTCCCGCAGGAGGATCAGCACACACAGCTTTGTAGCCGAGATCCAACGTCACCCGATCGGGAGCGGGCCGGCTTATGACGCGCGTCAGCACCACGGCCGCTGGCACAAATCCCAGTTCAGGAAACTTGCGGGAATAGTTGGCATCGTGCAAGACACACGTGCCAGGAGAACATTGCAGGTTGGGGAGATGCTGCGCAGCCCAGCAGGCAAAAGTAGGTGTGCCTCCGACGACGATCCGCGGCACGGGGAGGCGGCGCTGCTGCAACTGTTCCAATAAGCCGCTTAGGTCGCGGACAATGGCATCCACCGCCCGGCGACGTTCTTCGGCATCAGGTTGTTGATTATGCCCATCGTAGGCATGTAGCCCGCCAAGATGCAAGCCCGGCAGGCGCGCAATTTTCTCGTAAAGCATAACGGCCGCTTCACCAGGTGCTACGCCAGTACGATGTTGGCCCACGTCCAGGTCTACCAGGACTTCGACGCTCGTGCCCGCCTGTGTCATCGCCGCCGAAAGCGCTTCGACAGCTGCGGGATGGTCGGCAAGGACGGCAAACCGCGTGCGGGGGAAACGCCGCATGATTTCTGCCAGACGTGCGCAGTTTGGGCCCACTACTGGGTAAGCAAGGAGCACGCTGGCAGCCCCGGCTTCGGCGAGCATCACTGCTTCGGCCAAGGTAGCGCACTTATGATGGCGAATACCACGAGCCAGGGCGAGCTTGACAATCTCAGGACATTTGTGCGTCTTCACGTGCGGGCAAAGCCGATCGGCAGAGCCGGCGATCTCCAGCATCCGCGCCAGGTTGTTTTCGATTTTCTCACGGAAAAACAGTAGCGTCGGGCTAAGTATCTTTTCCAAACCCTGGACGCTATAGTCCTGGCGGCTCATGCGCAACTCCTTCACGGCTTAGGTAGCGGAATGCAGCGTAGTTCTTTTTCATCGCGGACAACGAGTAGATTATCGGAGATAGCGGGATGGGCCCAGGTGCTGCCGCAAACACGAGCACGAGATAGCTCTTTGTAAGCTTCAGGGACCGGTTCAAGTAAAACCAGAGTGCCGTCTTCTTGCAAAACGAGCAATTTGTCGCCGGCCAATAGTAAGCTGGCGTGGTATCTGCCGACCACTTGCCCAGCGCCTTGGCGCGACCAAACCATTTTCCCGCTGGCCAGGTCAACGCAATGGAGTGCCGCCACCGGCGGTAACAAGTGCCCCGTTACTAAGTACAAATGGTTTCTCACGGCGACGGGCGTGGAGAAATAGCAGGTGAGGCGTTCATTTTTCCAAAGCTCCTGCCAAGCGAGCCGGCCATCCTTCTGCTGCAAACGCAGCAGGACACCGCCGGCGGTGATGGAGCTAATGAAAACACGGTCACCCACCACGACCGGCGTGACCGCTGTTTCGTTGAGCTTGTCCACAAACGAATAGCTAGCCAGCCACTCCCCGGTACCAGGTTCGATGGCGGCGAGATGACGAGCGGTCAAAGCCAGAATCAGACGGCGTCCAGCGATCTCAGCCAGAATCGGTGACGAATAACTGGCGGGATCGTTCCCGCTTTTCCATAGCGTCTTGCCGCTATCGGGCTCGAGTGCTACTAGCGAGGCATTCGGAGCGCCCACCATCACCACTAACAGCGACCTATCCCCGTGCGGCACGAGTAGCGGCGATGCGGAAACACCGAAAAAGAGATTCTTACCCCCAAATTCTTGCAAGAGGTCCTTGCGCCAAACCAGCTTGCCAGACTCTGCATCCCAGGCACAAAGCACTCCGGAAGCACCCAGAGTAAACACTTTGCCCTCGGGACTGACCAAAGGAGTGGCCCGCGGACCGTGGCCGAACGGATTCTCGAACTTGGGCCGATCGTACGCCTGTCGCCACAACACCTTCCCCGTTTTCAGGTGTAAAGCCAGGACTTCCTCCTGCTCGCGGTCAGGAACCTTGGCGTGAACAAAAACGCGCCCCTCGGCAATCACTGGGCTGCTGTGGCCTTCGCCCACAGGCTGGTGCCACAGTGTCGGTAAGCCTCCCTGCCACACCGCTACGGGATTCGGCGTTGTGGCGTTGCGCTTCGGCCCCAACCACTGCGGCCAATCGCCTGAACTGGACCCGTTTAGCACCACCAGCATCGCCAAAAGTAAAGGCGCTCGGCGAAAAGGCATAGGCACTGTCCTCTGCTTCGGGAAATTTCTTTTGTAGCTAGACGGCTGTTTTTTTATGGGTCAGAAAGTTACGGACTAGTTTGCGGGCTTGGTGAGCCAACCGTGAGCACGGAGCCAGGTGGCAAGGTGATCAGGCCAGGTGCGCAAAATCGGATCTTTTTTGGCCAGGCCCACGCCGTGCGGGCCTTTTTCGTAGATGTGCAATTCGGCAGGCACCCCTGCTTTGCGCAACGCCAGGTAAAAGGCGACGCTATTTTCTGCAGGCACAACTTTGTCCTCGGTAGTGTGGAACAGGAAGGCTGGCGGCGTTTGCGCAGTAACGTTTTTTTCGAGCGAGAGGTACTCGAGGAGTTTGGGGTCGGGGTTGGGTCCGAGCAGGTTGTTGCGCGACCCCTTGTGGGCGAACGGTTCGGTGAATGAAATCACAGGATAAGCGAGAATGCAGAAATCGGGTCGGCAACTCAAACGGTCAATTGGGTCGGAGCTTTGTGGGTTGCCGGCATCGAAATGCACTGCCGCGCTTGCTGCAAGATGCCCTCCCGCGGAAAATCCCCAGACACCGATGCGTTTGGGATCAATGTTCCACTGGGCGGCGCGGCTGCGCACCAGACGAATGGCCCGTTGCACATCCTGCAAGGGTGCGGGATGACGATAACGCGGCGCAACCCGATAGCGCAGCACAAAAGCTGTGACGCCGTGCTCGTTTAGCCATTCCGCGATCTCTTGCCCTTCAAGTCCGACTGCCAGGAAGCCGTAACCGCCTCCAGGACACACAACTACCGCCGTCCCCGTCGCCTTTTCTTTGGGCGGCAGATAGAGGGTGAGGGTGGGTCGGTCTTCGGGTTTGTCGCTGACGGCTCCTGGCGGTTTGTCTGGCCAAAGCGGAATAACCGTCGGCTCTGCAGCCAAGGATCCGGTCAGTGCCAACAACAGGCCACACCACCACACCATAGCAGTCTCCTTCACTCATCTTCCTCGGTTTGGTGCATCTCCTCCTCTTCCCAAGCGCCCGCGGCCAGGCCGATGACATCCGTGCTGGTATCGGGTTCGATGCGGAGTTTTTGCGATAATGTAGTGTCAGCAAGGCGCAGCCTCACCACGTAATCTCCCGCTGGCACCCGTGGGCCAAACGCGGGTGCTCCCGGTTTGGCGGGCTTTCCCGGTCGGCGGAGATTCCATTGCAGATAATGCAAACCGGGTTTGGCGGGCACGTTCATTTCAAAGATTACCTCACCAAGCGGATCGACGATCTGTAAGCGTGCTGGTTGAGAAGGTGTATCCCGAAAATAGACGGCCAACGTCGCACCGTACGGCGGATTGGCACCAACAAAATGTTTGGCACCGTTTAGACCCTGCAGCAGCCGCGGTGTGTAAGCGGTAGTTGGCCATGGGCGAAATAGCCAGAACGGCTTGGCGAGGATATCGGGAGTGCACTGTTCCAGCGCGTGGATGTCTAGAATGTAGATACCGCGTCCGTGGGTGGCGATGACCAGTTCGGGATCCCGCGGATGAACAATCAAATCGTGCACAGCAACTGGAGGCAAGTGTTTCACTGCCTGCCAAGTTTGGCCAGCATTGAGCGAGACAAAGAGTCCAAATTCGGTGCCCACAAAAAGCAAATCGCGGTGCCGCGGGCTTTGCCGCACCACATGCACCGGGCCTTCTTCCGGCAGGCCGATATGCAGCGGTTTCCAGGACTCGCCGAAATCGGTCGTAACATACAAGTAAGGGCGATAATCTTCCTGGCGGTGGCGATCCACGCTGAGAAACGCGGTGGCAGCATCAAACGGAGAGGCTTCGATCCGTGTCACATGGCCTGCAGGGGGCAAGCCCGGAATTTTCGCTGTCAAATCAGTCCAGGTACGGCCTCCGTCACGCGAAAGACAAATGCGTCCGTCATCGCTGCCCGTCCAGAGAATGCCCGCTCGGCGAGGTGATTCGGCGATGGTCGTCAGTGAACCTCGCGCGGTCGCCGTCAACTCCGGGCTGATGATTTCCCAGCTGTCCCCGCGGTTCACCGAGCGGAACAAATAATTGCCGCCATAGTACACAATCCGCGGATTATGCGGGGACAAGAGCAAGGGCGTGTTCCAATTGAAGCGATAAGGCGGTTGGCCTTTGGGAGCTTGCGGGGAGATGGAAACCACCGAACCGTTAGCCAGGTTGACCCGCTGCAACCGCCCATATTGCATTTCTACAAACAATGTCATTGCATCAGCAGGATCGGGCTGGCAGTAAAACCCATCGCCGCCTCCCACACGTATCCAATCGGTCATCAGAATGCCGCGCACGTCGCGACTGGCGCTCGGAGCACCCCATGAGCCGTTGTCTTGTAGCCCACCATAAATCCAGTACGGTTTCCGCAGGTCCACCCCGATGGCATAAAACTGGGCAATCGGCAAGTTCGGCAGGAATTCCCAATGCCCACCCCGATCGTAGCTTATATACACGCCGCCGTCGTTGCCTAGGACCAGATGGTCGGAGTTGTGGGGATTGATCCACAAAGCGTGGTGATCTACGTGGACGCGCTGGGCGCCACTGCGGAAAGTCTTCCCGCCATCCTGCGACACGTACAACGGGATGCCGAGAACGTAAATCCGTTGGTCGTCATTGGGATCTACACGAATTTGACCGAAGTAGAATGGCCGCGGGCACAAATCGTTGATTTTCGTCCAGGATTCGCCCCCATCTCGCGATACGAAAATGCCGCCAGTTTCGGCATCGCTGTTAGCGCGAGGGGGTTGCCCAGCCACTTGGCGAATATTGGTCTTTTCTGTCGCGACAACGGCATAAAGGATCCGCGGATCCCGGCGGTAGATGGTCAGACCGATGCGGCCCATTTGCGCTTTCGGCAATCCCTGGGTCAGGCGTTTCCAAGTGCGTCCACCATCGCTGCTCTTATAAATGCCAGCCTTAGGCCCGAACATGATTTCCGGATTGCCACCGCCAAAAGCATCGCGGCGCACGCGATAAGCTGCCGCATAGACGACATCCGGATTTTTCGGATCGAGAGCCACATCTATCACCCCCGTTTCGTCGTCGAGGCGGAGCACATGGTGCCAGGTCTTGCCGCCATCAGTGGTTTTGAATAACCCTCGCTCGGCATTCCAACCCCAGAAGCGCCCCACAGCGGCTACGTAGGCGGTCAGCGGATCTCGCGGGTCCACAGCAATCCGCCCGACGTGGCGACTTTCCACCAAGCCGCAATGCTGCCAACTCTTGCCGCCATCCCGGCTCATGAAAACGCCGTTACCCCAAGACACGCTATTGCGGGCATTGGCTTCCCCAGTGCCTACCCAGACCACTTCTGGGTTGCTAGGTGCAACCGCCACTGCTCCGATCGAGGCGTGCGGCTGCCCCGCAAACACGCATTCGAAGGTGATGCCGTTATTCACCGTTTTCCAAACGCCACCACTGGCACTCGCCACGTAAAACGTGCTCGGCTTGCTTTCGACCACCGCCAGATCGGTAACGCGGCCACTCATGGCCGTTGGCCCGATATGGCGCAGCGGCGTTTGCCCCAGCAAATCCAGGGCAGGTGGTGATGTGGATTCGCTCTTCGGCTGCTCCTGAGCCCGGACCGACCAACTGGCCAACACTAGTATGCCGCACAAAGACACCGCGACTGTGTAGCGCATTGTTCGACCTCCCCGTTGGTGGCCAAGTCAACCCGTCCCTGCGTGCTAAGTTGCCAGGCACCGCTTGTCGTTCCGCGCAATCCTCCTCGTGTCAGCATACGTATGCAATTAGGGCAGCGATTCAATCCATTGGCCGTGCCGGCAAAAACTAGACCTGGTTTGCTTTGATGTACCCTGCCGCAGCGTGCCCGCCCCTTCAAACGAAAAACTCCAATGCGCCCAATTTGCTGGCCCTTGCTACGCAGTGGTGCGGGATTCATCCCGCCTGCTCGGCGTAACACACTCGGCCCGGCTAACTTTGCTGGCACTTGCTAGGCAGTGGTGCGGGATTCATCCCGCCTGCTCGGCGTAACACACTCGGCCCGGCTAACTTTGCTGGCCCTTGCCAGGCAGTAGTGCGGGATTCATCCCGCCTGCTCGGCGTAACACACTCGAGCCAACCAACTTTGCTGGCACCGGGCTGGCCAGTTTGCTATACTGATTGAAGTTCGCTAGACGCAACATCACGTAGCTGTGCGGCCAGGAACGCGAAGTCGGCATGAACGAGCAACCGGGTCGTGGAATTGCGGCGGTCGTGGACTATCTCCGGCGGAAGTACGGTTGGCGGCTCGACCACGAAATCGGCCAGGGCGGGTTCGGGGTCGTTTACCGCGAGGTTGTGGATGGCGTCGAGCGGGCCGTCAAGATCAGCCGATTCCCGCTGGAAGAAATGGCCGGCAACCCCGGCAGTCCCAGCGACACCCAAGCGGTGGTGCAACGTGAACTCGAGGCCATCCAGTTGTTGAAGCAGGCGGGGAACCATCCGCACGTGCTGACGTTGATTCGCTGGGAGGTTGTGCTGTGCCATCTCGTTACGGTCTGGGAACTCGCTACTGGAGGCACATTGTCTGACCGACTGCGGCGGTATCAACACGAGCAACGCGAGCAAGGAAAAAGCGGACAAAGCGGATTGCCATTGGATGAATTGATGCCGTACATGGAACAGGCGGCGGAGGGGATCGAGTTCCTGAACAGCCGGGGCATATACCACCGCGACATCAAGCCGCAGAATCTGTTTCTGGTGGGCGGGCAGGTGAAGGTGGGCGATCTCGGGATGCTGAAGCTGGCGGGTCTCAGCACGGCATCGCAGACGGGCGTCGGCACGTTCGGCTACTTGCCACCCGAAGCACATAGGGGCCAGTTGCACCGCACGATAGATGTGTACTCGTTGGCGGCGACGTATGTGCATCTACGCACGGGCAAGCCGCCGTTCGGCAGCACACCGCACGAGATTACCTCTCGGCAGCAGCGTGGTAAGCCGTGCACGGAGGGGATGTACCCGGCGGAGGCGGAATGGGTACGGCAGGCACTGTCGCCTGACCCGCAGCAACGACCGAAATCGGCCAAGGAGTTCGTTCGCGGTTTGGTCAATCGTCTGACGCTAGCGATGTCGCGAGTTGAACCTGTCGCGATAAGGGCATTGCCCGAACTCCGTTCGCTCCGTGTTGATGGGGTCGAGCGTCAGTACACGCCTGGAACTTTGCCACCGTTGCCGGAAGAATTGCTGCGCTTGCAGCGAAGGTACTTATCGCTCGAAGAGACGCTAGCGCGTGTACTGGATGGCTCGCATCCTGATTTGCAGGCGGCGGTGAGTGTGGTGCGGCAGGCGGAAGCGGAGGCGCAGCGGTTCGAAGAGGAGGTTATGCGCCTGGAATTGCCGCCGGGGGTAACGCCCGAGGCACGGCAGGAGATGTGGCAGGAGTTGCTGGCGAATCCTGACCGGCCGCCGAGTTTTTTCCTGCGATATTGTCCTGAGGGCCAGGCAGGAAGCTGGGCATTCTTGAGCTGGGCAGCGCAGATGCAGTGGCTAGCGAAAACGCCCTACGTGGCCAGGCAACTGGCCGAGCGTTACCAACAGGATCGGCAGCGGCTACTCGAGGAACTGCAGAGCCAGCGGCGAAAAGTATTGCAAGAGATGCGAACGCAGGAGCAGCGGGATTTAGCAGAGGTTCTGAGGCGTGCACAGAGCCAGAGCAAGCCTATTCCGCCGGTCTTGCCTCTGGAGTTGTGGTTGCAAATTGGGCCAGAACTGGAGCGGCGTTATCTCGCTCTCAAGGGCGACGAATTGTTACGGCTTGCTGAGAGTCTCTGGTCGAATCCTGTAGAAGAAGTACTGCACGCCTTAGAGCACGGAGGGGAAGTCCGCCGCTTCACGGGGCACGAAAGTTGTGTGCAGAGCGTGGCGGTGAGTCCCGATGGCCGCTATGTCGTTTCGGGCAGCAGAGACAGAACCGTGCGTCTGTGGGACGTGCAGACGGGGCAGGAAGTCCGCCGCTTCACGGGGCACTGGAGCACGGTGTACAGCGTGGCGGTGAGTCCCGATGGCCGCTATGTGGTTTCGGGCAGCGCGGACAAAACGGTGCGTTTGTGGGACGTGCAGACGGGGCAGGAAGTCCGCCGCTTCACGGGGCACGGAGGTGCGGTGCCCAGCGTGGCGGTGAGTCCCGATGGCCGCGGTGTGGTGTCGGGCAGCG
>BEIM01000001.1 GCA_002898995.1 bacterium HR36 | reverse complement strand
CGTGCTCCGTGCGCCTGGCAACAATCTTCGAGAAGAATTAAGCGATGTTTTTTAGCTATCCGTTGCAACTCCGTAATGCCGTGAGCTCGTCCATATAAATGCACAGCAATGATACCCGCCGTTCTTGGCGTAATGAGGTCGCTTATCTTTTTTACATCTAAACATGTACTCTCCCACTCTACATCGCAGAAAACCGGAGTGGCACCAGCATGCGACACCGCCGATGCAGTGGCAAAAAAGCTTAGAGCCGGAACTATTACTTCATCTCCTGGGCCTATACCGCAGGCGCGCAACGCAAGTTGAAGCCCTGCAGTGCCCGAGCTAACAGTGATACAGTGTCGCGCACCCGTGTAACTCGCAAAGGTCTCCTCAAATTGTTGCACCTCAGGGCCTAGGACGTATTTACCTTTTCCTAAGACGCTAAGCACTGCCTGATCCAATCGCCAGCTCAGACACTGGTACTGGGCCACCACATCAACAAGCGGAAGCAACTGTATCGGTTGAGAAAGCAGATTCATATGCTCCCCCTGCTTAGAGCTTTATGTTCTGGGGTCACACCGACAAATCGAGCAGGTACCCCCGCAACTATGGTGCCTGGAGGAACATCACGAGTCACCACAGCGCCGGCCCCAATCATTGCTTCTTCGCCGATGCGGATACCTCCGAGAATAATTGCTCCGCTCCCTATACTTGCCCGTTTGCATACATAAGTTTCTTTCATTTGCCAATCACTGGGACCCTGCAAGCGACCGTTGATTGTCGCTCGAGGCCAGAGGTCATTAATGAACATGACACCGTGCCCTATAAACACCTCATCTTCGATAATCACCCCCTCGCATATAAACGTGTGGCTTTGTATCTTACACAATCTTCCGATCCTGACATTTCGCTGAATTTCAACAAAGGGACCGATGCGGGTTCCGTCACCGATGGTGCAGCCATACAGGTTTGCCAGACCATAAATCACGACATCTTGTCCTAATATTACGTCATCAGCAATGCCGCAAGGTTTATGGGAGTACCATTGAATCATCGAGATATTCCTATGCACTGCCATTGTGGTATCCTCTCACAAATTCCTTCACTAAGTGTTTTTCGCTTTGGTTTCCGCAGATCTTTTCTAAGATTCTTACAACTTCCGCTCCAAATCTTGCATTGCTGAGGGATTGCTCCTTTTTAGCTATGCACCGAAGAAAATGATCGAGAAGTTGGCTCAGTGGTTCCCTCTGAGGCATGGGAATAATGGTAGGGTTAAGTTTTTCGAAGGGCACATTGTAAATAGGTAAATTTTCCACAACTTCCTCCGGCCAGTGATACAGGTACAGTGGTGAGTCAAATCCTTTATCTTCGTAGCATATAGCACCTTTCGTGCCGACAACTGTCAGTTTCCTAATTTTTTCAGGCCATAACCAGGATACGCTGACACAGGCGATGACGTCGCCAGGAAATTCCAAGCCCAGTACAGCGTGATCCTTGTCGGGGGTTCTACGGCAGCCAGTAACTGTGCGCAGGCGAAGCGGGTGCGTTTTCAGCAGATATAGCAAAATAGCAATGTCGTGAGGTGCCAAGTCCCAGATGACGTTACAATCCTGGCGAATTATGCCCAGGTTAGCGCGGAGACTAAAAATGTACTTCACTTTCCCGATAACCTGCTGTTCCAGCATTTCTCGCAGTTTACGTATAGGTTCCGCAAATAAATAGGTGTGTCCCACTAATAAAGGAACGTTATATTCACGTGCCACGTTGCAAATAATGTCAGCTTCTCGGCTCCCAAGGGTCAATGGTTTTTCAACTAGGATCGGAAGGCGGTTTCTGAGGGCTTGAAGGACTAGACTGTAATGGGTAGATGCCGGAGTGGTTATAATAACGCCATCCAGATTGCTGCAAAAAAGCTCTTGCGGAACTGAATAGGCCTGTGCGTATGGTAATCGATCACTCCAAGCACGCAGCTTGGCTGGGTCGCAATCACAAATGGCGGCGATTACGGCGTCATTCTTTTCTGAAAGTATGCGAATATAGTTCTTGGCCCAGTAGCCGAGACCAACGATGCCGAGTCGCACTTGTGGCATCATATTTCTCCAAAAGTAAATCGCCGCTGAGAGACACGTTTGATAATTCCCAGTCCACAGAGGGTGAGATAATAAGGTGTTTCCAACAATTCCAGACTTACAAATTGGGCGGACACAATAAATCCACCCAACCCAACCAAGACAGCATCACGAATGCTGTTCATCTGACGGTTATCACCTCTTATAGAGTAGAGGCGAAAACCGCTGATTAGGTAATAGCCGAGGATAGCTGCTAGCCCTGGAAGGCCTAATTCCGCGCCGGTTTGCAACCAAAGGGAGTGTGCCTCTTTTCCAGGAGGCCACCCATAGGCGGCAGCGATCCTGGTCCAGTTTTCAGGTCCGACGCCGAACAGTGGAAACCTTACCATCACGTCTAAGCAATCTGTCCATAGTTCGAGCCGGCTTCTGGCAGCAGGATCCAATTCTTCTGTGGGAAGAAATATGGTCAGAAAGCGATCCCATACCTCTGAACCACATAGGGCAACAGTTATTACAATAAGGGGGCACACGAATGCATACTTTTTCCATCCGCCTCTCATGACAAGAATGGCGGTAATGAATGATATTATTAGGGCGACCATTCCTCCTCTTGAAAATGTTAGGAGAATCGCATGAAGAATGAGCAAGCCAGAGGCTGCCAGAGCTAGACGGAAGAATGTAGACGTGCAATAATATGCGGATAAAAAAGCGGGTAAGCAACAGGTCACCAGCGAAACTGCAATACTATTGTTATCGAGGCCAGCAAAACCGTCGAGGCGGATGCGGTTGTACCCTTCAATTAGATAGGCGAGATTCATTTCCCAGGCAACGTAGCCCTGGCTTAGTATTATAGTGTAAAGCAGTCCAAGCACTTTTTTTTCTGAGTCGAGTAACGTAATGCCAATAAAACAAGGTACTACGATCTTTCCTAAATGAAGGAGATTATCCAGGCTGAGATCATTGTCAGTGTGGCTCCCCGTGATATATAATCCTGGCAGGAAAGGTGCCAGCGAGGGATCGGTACTATTGCACCATGAAATCCAACCCCACATCCAGAAGAATACTAACGCAAGCATGGGTGCCCATGCTTGGCCTAAACGCCAATCTGCTAGTCCGCGCAGTAGCCAGCCTACAGCCAATCCAGAGAAGGTTATAGAACTTAGGTGCGTTCCTGCCAACGACCAAAACCACATTTCGGCCGGCTTAACTATTGCAAAAGCCACATACACGAGCAAAGCCACGTATGGGTATAGGACTCCGATCGTTACAGCCAGGGTGCAGGCAATGTATGCTGCAATCAGTCCAGCCATGTGTAATTAGATATGGTCTGCTAAGTTTTGTTCTAGTCGAATAAATATCCAGTAGCCGAGCAGGCACCACAGATTGCTGGACACAACCGCAGTTATCCAGACCAAGGGGAGCATGGGTGCACGTTCTACTATGGCGTTCGACAACAACACCCAGGAGTTCAAAGGATTGAAGAATCCCACAGCAATAATTAGGCCAGGATCTTGCATTAGATGTGGCAAATAAATTGCGGGCGTACTAAAAAACCACAGTTGCATGAAGTAGGGAGCCATGTGTTTTATATCTCGATATCGCGCGGCTAGGCCACCGGCTATCAATGCTGGCCCTTGTGTATACACAATTGTCCCGACATAGCACATAACTAAGAGCCATACGTTTGTGTGAACAAGACCGTGGAAAGCTAACACAGCTACAATGAAAGCGGTCATCAGTCCCAGGTCCAGAAAATGCGTTACGGCAGGGGCCAGTACCAAAAGGGCTCGAGGGAAGTACACCTTGGTGATAAGGTGAGCATTGGTACTGAGATGATGTACGGAAGAAAGTACAGTATTTGCACTATAGAGCCATAAGGTTGTTCCCAACACGACGTGAATCAAGGCGGGCAACTTGAGATTGTTCTGACCAAAACGGGAAGCCACGAGCCACCACACAATAGCGGCCTGCAGCAGTGGCTGGAGCACTAACCAGGCTACGCCAAGCAAGGTGCGCCGGTACCTAATGAGTACATCCCGCCATACCAGAAAGTGGAGCAACTCCCGGTAAGCGAGTAGTTCTCGGAAGTATGCCCAAAGAGATGGGAGATAGCCAGCTTCGATTCTAACGGTATTCGCTTGAGTTTCCCGCTGCGGCTCGCGACAATAATTATCAGGACGAGCTGGAAATTGTTCGGGCTGATGATCCATAGCGACTAGGGACGTCGCATGGCCTCTATACATATTGCGCCACCTGTAGCTGGGCTTGTCTGATCAGGATAAACTCGATTAGGCGTCTTAGTTGTATATCCCACGAATAGCATTCTGCAACAAAGTTTCGGGCATTCTGTCCAATTCTATCCGCGGTGACAGGGTTAGATTGTGCTTCAAGGATGTGGTGCAACCATTCTTCGGCTGTGTTCGCAACCAAATAATGTACGCCAGCTTGCCCACCAATTATGCTGGCGATTTCGGGAGGGATAATGCATAGGCGTGCCATCGCCATGGCCTCAAGAACCTTGTTGGGAATACCAAATACGAGTTTCAATGGAAAGACAGCCAGCCCACACTGATCGAGAATTGGTCTAACATCGGGAACGTCTCTATACAGATTGACGCCAGGCGCTTGCGCTAGCCGGAGCACATGAGTGCTGGGTCTCCGGCCGGCGATATTAAATGTAGCCTGTGGGAGCGACTTTCGGACATGAGGCCAGATAGCATTAACGAACCGAGATATAGCATCTATATTGGGCCAATAATCCAATGTTCCTAAAAAAGCCAGCCGGGCCAAGCATTCACTTGGCCAAGTCCGTGGAGCAAAGAACCCACAGTCCACGCCGTTTCCAACCGCCAGTTTGTAGGATGATCCAGAAGGAAGATATTCTAACTCTTTCAAGGTGGTTACTATCACGGCATGCGCTCTATTCACAATACTCCGTTCTAGTCTACCTACTAAAGTGCTTTCACGCAAATACAACGGGCGAAACCAAAATGAACCATGTGCATAAGCGCGCCACTTCCGGCTGTCCACGTCCATTATATCCGCTATAAGCCGAACCTGGCGTGGCAGATCAGCCACCAGCGGAAAGATTGCGCTGCTGGACAGCAGCACGACGTCATAGCGGTTCTTGTCTAGTAACGTTCGCACCAGTTGTTTTGCACTAGGCACTGCGAATGCCCGCTCGGAAAGGGACCGACCAGAGCACAAAGCGAAAATCATTCGCAGGTATTTGCTTAGCCTTCCAATAGGGACTACGTAGAAGTTTTGAGCATAACGAAGGAGAAAGCTGCGGGCCTCAGGATGAACGAATTCGTCAGCTAAGCTAATTAGGTCAACGCAGGCATGGTTACTTAGTGCACGCAAGATATTTGTACAACGTATGCGTTCACCTTTATCACAGGGATAAGGGACACGATGAGTGATATAGAGAAGCCGAATCATAATTGATTTCCGCAGCTAATGTGGTCCGCACAGAAGGCCGTGGCGGCGTTGGTCAGAGAGCGCGACAATCGAGCGTATTGATGCGGGATATAGTCCCATCGCGGTAGTTTGAGCAAATGTAATGTCCAAGTTACCGGGAGTCTACACATTCTCAAGGCAGTGGCGATTAGAATTCGCAAATCTAGCCAGAAGTTCTGATGCCATACATAATAGAGGTCGCAGGTAAGCTTCTTTTGAACGGAGACTAAGTCTGTGTCTGGTGGTAGCTGAATTTGGGCCAAGCCGGTGATGCCTGGTTTAACCCGAAGCCGGCCGGTATACTCAGGTAGCGCTTCTGTAAGCACGATAACAAATTCCGGGCGCTCTGGTCTAGGGCCCACGAATGCCATTTCACCATGCAATACATTCAGGAGTTGAGGAATTTCGTCTAGATGGCTGGCTCTCAGAAACCTGCCTATGGGGGTCACCCGCGGATCACCTGGAACTGACCAGCGAGGGCCTGTGAACTGTTCACAGTTAGAATACATGGTGCGGAGCTTGAAAAGCGTGAAGAGTCGTCCATTGTGCCCGACGCGCACCTGCCTGTAGATCGCTGGTCCTGGCGAAGTAAGTGTGATGAGCATCATGATTATTGCTAAAAGCGGCGAGAACATGAGCAATAGCGCTAGAGCGAGTGAGTGTTCGAGAAACTCCATAAGCCACTGTAACCGATGTGAAGGCATAAGCAGATTTAGGAGAGGGAAATACGCAATATCTGATAATGGAAGCGGTGTTAGGCTCTGCCCGACAACTGTAAGGCCGTCGGATTAGGCGAGTGAGAGTTATAATAATAATGATATGCGCCGTAATAATAATCATACTGCCGTGGAGATATACCGTTGACCACAATCCCGAGGACGCGTGCTCCCACGGCGACCAATCTTTGATATGCTATCTGGGTTCTTGGAAGTGTGCTGACTTTATACATGGTGGAGAGAATGACAGCGTCTACGCCCTGGACTATACTTAGCGGATCAGCAACCAATAAGACAGGCGAGGAATCCAGAATGATGAAATCGTAGTCATTACGCCATGTCTCCAGTAATTTGAGAAAATAATCCTGGCTCAACAGCCGGACGCCCGTATGGACCGATGCGCCTGCGGGAAGAAAGTCTAGGTGAGGAATAATTTCAGATTGAATTGCCTGGCGCCAGTCCAGCTGAGCATGAAGCACTTCCGACAAACCTGGGTCTTGAACTGTAGCCAGCAGCTTGTGAGCGCGGGGGCGGCGTAGGTCCGTATCCACTAATAAAGTTCGCCGGCTCGCCCGTGCAAGGGACGCAGCTAAGTGACAGCTCAGCGACGTTTTCCCTTCTCCCTGAACAGCGCTACTTACCATAATGACCTGCGAGTACTCATGTTGCAGAAGATGAATCAACAAGGTCCGCAGCGCATCCACCGATTCCACAAAACGGCTAAAGGCTAAAGGGAGAGGTTTATTGGGATCGGAAGCCTCGGAACGTAAGCAGAGGAACTGTTCTGTGTGCGGCAGGGACGCAAGCACGGGGGCGCTGACCTTCCCGGCTAATACCTCCGGCCCATAGATAGGTTGAGTGCGGCATTCCCAGGCAACCAGCCCTGCCATCCAGAAGGTGAGGGCGCCTGCTATGGCAATGGTGATATAAAGCCAGCGTTGTTTATTGTCGTAAGCAGGCAAGATCACTGCGTCCTCGAAAAGCCTCACACGTGTAGGGGACTCACACAGTATCTCTAGTTGGTCTTTTCTAGCAGCCAATCTCTTAGCCACCTGTTGATCCGCTTCGATTTCTTCCTTGAGCCACTGCAGGTCTAGGTGACTGCGTTTCAGGGACGCGATCAGTCTTTCCAGATGCTCCACTTCTTCCTGGAGATGCGCCACTAACCCGGTTAATTGCACATGTTTATCGCGCAATTCACGAACACGCTGTTCAGTAGCAAGGGCAACCTCTTGAATCAGTTGGCGTCGAACCATTGGGCGTAGCCGGCGGGCTAATTCCTCGAGCTGAACACGAGCTTCGTAAATAGCTTCGTGCTTAGTCTTGAGAAGAGCGGCGCGTCGTTCTTTGGATAGATTAGGAGATAAAAGAGCACAGGCTGCGTCGAGTTCAGCCTCGAGCCTTTGCAACTCGCGCTTTTTTTCGGCGAATTGAGGCTCTTCGCATAACCTAAGTTCTACCTGCGCCGAAGGAACTAGGTACTCAAAGATGCAAGGTATAGCCAATTTTAGATACCAGGATACATTTTCGCTGGAACCGAGTACCATTTTCGCTAAAGTAAGCTTAGGTTGAAGTGCCTTCAGCTCAGCTTGAAGCTGTCGCAGCGTATGAGCTTGGGCAGCCAACTCACGTCGGCTGCGATCTAATTGTTCGAGGTATCCGCGTAAAAAAATTTCCAGAGTCTGTACCTGACCGGAACCCGCAGCCTGCTCCAATTCCCGCAAACGAGTTTGCTTGGCCCTGATTTTTTCGTCGTATCGAGCAATCAAATCCTTGATGCGCTCCAATTCAGAGCGTAATTGCGCGTGCTCCTTGTGTGCGACTTCCGCAAGATAAGCCTGGACGACCGCGTGTACAATCGTTTGCAGTGCTTGGCCTTCCTGACCGCTCATAGTGACACGCATGATTTCCGGAGAGATTCCAAAATCTGCATGGATTTGGGTTTCGAGGAAAGCCAGTGGATCAGCCTGACGCTGAAGAAGCTCTAAGTTGCGAAGCTCAGCCTTAGCTAATGCGGCTTGCAATACGGTTCTGCTACGTATCAGGGCGGCTTGAGTTTTCTGGAACGAAGTTAAATTGGCAAGATAATACTGCTGATGGGGCGATTCTGCTACACCGGAAGGTATTAAGTCAAACTGGAGCAAGGCTCGAGCTGTAAACTTAGAAGGGGGCATGAAATACCATATGGTGAATATGGCTAGGGCGGTAAGTAAGGACGCGCCCGTCAAGGCTATTAACCAGCGTTTACGCACAGCGCGAAAGACGGTAGCCAGGATGATGAAGCACGGATTTTCTTTAATCAAAGTAACGAACTGGTGGGCTGCAGCAAGCGAAACCGGGGTAGGTATTTCTAGAGTCGGGGACGCGGTGGATGGAACACCATCGTGAACAGAGCCGGGAACATTAGAGCCGGTAGAGTTAGTCGCGGGGGGTGAGTGATAAGCTGGCAGAGCCGATTTACCGGGAGTCATGTCTCACACTAGCTTAATCAGTTCTCAGCGGCGCAGACTCCGTCCCTGTGGGATACTACTGATTCTTTAGTCGTTGATAAAGTGAGTCCTGGCCTGATAGAATTCGGTCCAGGCAAAGTGGTTTTGTAATTGGGCGGGCATTCAGGATAGACTTACCATCCAAGGTTCCAGCTCGACGCATACGGCGCGCTGCAGCAGTCGCACTTCCACGATTAACCGTAACGGGGAAAGCCAAGATGAAACTCTACCGGACAGACCCATCAAAGGCCCGGCAGTCACAGTCACATTCGCGCCTGGCTGCAGCTTATGCTCTGGGTAATAAGGGAGGTGTGATTCCTGAACCACATAGATATTAGCAAGGTCCTGATGGAATTCGTCTTGGTCATGGACAATTATTTCGTGTACGGTCAGGTTGGTCTTGATAGCGGCTAGTCTAGCTTCTCTGGAACCAAAGACGAAAATATAACTGGGAAACACAGGGTTCCAGGATACAAGGACACGGTCCCGCGGTTTAGAGTATTTCTTGTACAGCGGAAGGAAGTAGGAAATGTTCTTGGCCCGCAAATGCCTAGCGATCGTTTTTTCGGACCGAGGGCGAGTATAAAACACCCACCACCGATCCTGAGCACTAGGAACCGCGGTTTGAAAAAGGTCCGCAGGATAGCAAGCAGGTTCCTTCGCAAGAATAGGCATAGTGGCCCCCACGATTGGTTTTCACTTTGACCCAAACTAAGAGCAACATCTATACCGTAGCGGCCCTGAATATTTGGATGGATACCGGAATTTCACCTCTCTCAATCGTTATTTTCTGGCAGACGAAATCTACCTCAGCAGGGAACCGGATTTAGGCAAGGCAAATTCTTGTGTGAAACGACGAGGACAAAGATATTTGCTCGTGAAGAAAAGCGTGTAAATAGTCGGCAACATCACGTTGTTGGCATCGTAGTATATGATTAGCAGTGTGAACGGAACTGGCCGTAAAATAATTTTTCCCGTGGGGCATGAACGTGATAAGGAATGAGCCAAGACCAGACGGAGAGATACTACTTCATGGGTCTGCGAAGTAAGCTCGTAGGGAAACGGTTATCGAAAAAATAGGGCCCGGCTGGTTCATCCAGGCTATGCCACACACGGACGTATTCAAGCAACCGGCGAATTTTGTCCTCGTCTGAAAGGGTAGCAGCAGGAGGAGCATCGAAAGTGTCCCAAAGAATTCGACTGCCTTTTCGTGTCAGCACCTGAATATCTTGCGTCACGGGGTCCTGGCCCACGCACAGAGAGCGTAAGCCCAGCCGATCACGGTAAGGCCTTAGCATAATGGCCAATCTGGTAGCTCGTTTCAAAGACGCGGGGAGGGTTGCGGTAAGCTGGGGTGTTTCGAACCGCGCAGCGTAGACTTCGACCGGCAAGCCATCTAATCCTTCCAGAGAAGAAAATGGACGAAGTTGTAGCAGCCAGACACCATCTTCACTCGCTAGCCAGATGTTTGTCACGACATTGGAATCATCCGAAATAAAAAGGATGGGGACTACTCGCACCCATTTAATCAAAAGTGGTTTGGCCGATGCTGCTTGCAGTGTAACTTCCTTGATACAAGGGTTGGCACGGAGTTTCCTCGTCAAGACCTCAAGACTGTGCGCTAACTGCTCGGCATCAGTAGGCGGTGCTGGCGGCAACCCAGCCTCCCGCACAACATTTTCCAACCAACCAAAGGGAATCCAAGCAGGCGCGGGTGGGCCGAGGAGGCCATGCCAATTGGTTGGGACGGATGACAGCGTCGCAGGAGGATTTTGCTGCGGGCGAAACCAGAGAGCATACCAACCCACAACTAGAATAAGCAAGAAGATGATAATAGAGGTAATCCAGCGAGCTAACGCCATGGCATCCCTGCCTGCATGGTTACCAAATATCCAGCTCCAAAGTAAGAGCATGGCCTGTGTGCTCGAGGAGGCGATGACGGAGGTGCTCCAGGAAATGGAGGATCTCGCGTGCGGAAGTGCCTGGCTGCACCACGATGAAATTCGCATCGCGTTCGTGGAGAGCCACGCCCCCCATTCGGAAATGGCGTACCCCCGCTTGCTCGAGGAGTTGTTCCAAGCTCAGGCCGCGTGGCTCCTGGAAAAGTTTGGCGGTGCGCGGGATGAAAAAGGGTTGCCGCGCATGGCGGGAAATCCAGGCGCGGCGCAGTCTGCGCAAAATACTTTCGGCGTCGTCAGGTTCCAGTTCGAACTCTACGGCCAGGACTACTGAGCCACTCCGTTTCGCGGCCAGGGTTTCCCACTCTTCGCGAGAAACCGATCGGCGTTGCCCACGGATGTCCAGAAGCTCCACCCGCGCCATCCAGGTCAAAAGCGGACTGCCGGTTTGTCCCAGGCTGCAGTGAAGGGCGCCGCCAACCGAGCCAGGAATACCGATAAGTGATTCGAGTCCCGCCAAACCGTGCCGAGCTGCCTCGGTAATGAGTTGGGTCAACGATGCCCCCGCAGTGGCATAGACTCGGTTAGCCTGGACTACGACTTGTTGAAGGGCCGGGGCGGCCAGGCGACACACGACGCCGGTAACCCCCTCATCGCGCACAAGGACATTAGTACCACTGGCCAAGATTCTCACCGGGAGTTTTTCAACCCAGCAGCATTGCAAGAGGTGAATCAATTCAGCTTCGTGGCGCGGCTCGGCAAGAAACTGTGCCCGTCCCCCCACCTGCAAGGCTGTGTATGGGGCTAGCGGTTCCTGGGCCTTCAGGATTTCGGCAAATTGATCGGTCAAAGCCATGATTCGGCCCGATGTCGCACACCAACAAGCTGTGCCGATCTTATGCGTCGCCCACGGCGATGTCAATTGAGCAACGGCTTTGCTCACTCAATGAACAAATAGCCGAGGCTTCTATTGGCACAGGCCTGGATTGCCAGTGCGCGAGAATCCTGAAGGAGGTCCTTGCCGTCTTCGCTTAGCAAGAATGCAACGGCATCGGTAACCAAGGCGAGGGGGAATGACCACGGGGAAGCCGTGTTGGCGACGAAAAGTGTAAGTGAAAAGTCGGAAGTGAGCTTGGATAACAATGTCTTCCAGTCATGGGCGAATAAGCGATTACGCACCCAGGCAAGTTGATGGCCGGGAGCCAGGTAATGCCAATCAGGATGCGGTGTGGATTGGACAACACAAGACAGCGGCAGGGAGGCCAACCAGTCGGTCCAGCCAGGAACGGGATCGCGGCCGAGCAAAGAGTGCAGACCCAGCGCTGGCGGCAGTTCCACGAGAATGAGCGGACGAGCAACCGCGAGCAAACTCCACGCGACTGTCAGGATGCTTTCCCGGCTTCTGGATGGAGGCAATGCGCAAATCAACAGAGCATGGCGTATGCAAAGCCGGCGGATCTCTTGTCCAAATTTTTCCAACTCAGGGTGCCAAGCTCGGGCTTGGGCGTCCAGGTCTGCTAACAGGGCAGAAGCTTCGCCGTCTCTACCAGGCCAATCGTAAGACTGCCGGTTTGGTGCAAAACGCAAACACGCAGACACCTGCCGTGCGGGGGACTGGCTCGGGCTAGCCGCTCCGGAAGCGTCTGTTTCGGGGATTTCAATAAACGCCACGGGCTCATCTGCAGTCGGTGCAGAGCCTTCAGGGATATTGGAGGCTGGCACAGCAGCTGTGGGCGTGGCAGTTTGCTCATCGGTTTCGTTTAGCAAGAGCACGGGATCGCTGTCAGGGAATTGCCGACACGGCGAAGAAGTGGCGGCACGGCAGGTGTGAAAGGCGTCCATCATGCGGCTCATAAAGCAGGCTCCACCATATGGCTGCGAGGCATTACGCCGCCGAAGCGTCAGTCAGAGTGCTGGTATCGTCAGCGGTTGTTTCCAGCAGCCCCAACTCCGCAAGGGCGGCCACAATAAAAGGGGCTTCGAGATGTCGGCTTTCGTCGCTATAGGCCAGATGCAAGGCCCTGAGCATCGCCTGATGCAGTAGCCGGGGAATGCCACGGGTGTGGCGAACCAGGAGTTCCACAGCTCGCGGATCGAGAAGCTGCGGCAGAGAAGCGCCTACGCGACTCAGTATTGCCTGCAGGTGCTGGCGTGCTTGTTCGGGGCTAAGTGGTTCAAGCCAGACGCAATAACCAATGGAATCGGCCCACTCGCTCAAAGGAGCACTGGCCAATCTCTCCAAGAGGCTAGGACGGGCCGAGAGGACAATTTGCAGCAATCTGGTAGAATTTGGAAGGAATTGCGCAATTTCCCGCCATTCCTGTAAGACAAGCTCAGGCCAGCGATGCACATCTTCTGCGATGATTAGCACGGAGGACTGCGCCTTCGCCTGCTGCAGGAGCCATTCCCCAAAACGGAGTCGCCAAGTGTTTGCCCAGGTGGTCGGATTCGAGCCTTCTGGTACCGACCAAGATAGCCCGAGATCGAACAGAAGCGATTGGTACAAGTCGGCCACGTCCTGGGGGACACCTGGCGGCATCCAGATCACCGTCCGTTGCGGTACAAGTTCGTGTGCCAGGTCGAGGAGCAGACGAGTTTTACCGACACCGCCTTCGCCCACCAGCACAACAATGTGGTGGCCATCAGCTAGCCTTTCCAGTAATTCCTGTCGGGCCGTCTGCTGTGTTGGAAGCAAGGGCAGCGCGGCATCGGCCACGGGGGTGAAAACACGCTCGCGGAGACCGAAAAAAGTTTCCCACATCCGCCTCGGCTCCGATTTTCAGGGACCGATAAGAGCAGCCGGCGTCAACCAGCCGTGCAAGTGGCGTACTCCGGCCCTGCCATTCTGTTGACGCCGTCCCAGCAGCGAGCACGTGTACACTTGCTATGGGAGCCCGGCTGCTATGTAGCGCCATCGAGCAAACAGGCACGCATCCTTTATTTGTCATGCCACTCCGCTACAAAAAGCTGAGCAAGTCCGAGAAACCGCAACGGCTGTATCGGGAACACCGAGCGGCCTTTTCGGGCATCGCAGGAGGAGCGGGCGTAAGCCCGTCGTGCTGATTACAGTCTTGGCAGGCGCAGTGGGCATAGGCCTGCCGAGGTCAGCCATTTGCGTGAGGAAAAAAGGTGGCCAAGATTCTGGACGGTAAACGCCTGGCCGAGGAGATTCGTGAGGAAATTCGCGGTCGGGTGCAGGCCTTTTATGAGCGCACCGGAAAACGGCCTGGGCTAGCAGCCGTGCTGGTCGGCGATAATCCTGCAAGTCAGATTTACGTTCGCAATAAACGCCGAGCCTGCGAACAAGTAGGTATCGTCAGCTGGCTGCACCAATTGCCGGCTGAAGTCAGCGAAGCAGACCTTGTAGCCCTAATGCGGCAGTTGAACGAAGACCCCGTAGTGAGCGGTATTCTGGTGCAGTTACCGTTGCCAAAACACCTCCGCGAAGACAGGATACTCGAGGCAGTGTCACCATTGAAAGACATTGACGGTTTTGGCCCAGAGAATCTTGGGCTGCTGGTAGCCGGCCGGCCGCGCTTCGTGCCCTGCACACCCTTGGGAGTTCAAGTGCTGCTGCGGCGTTACGGAATGCCGATCGCAGGTCAGCACGTGGTTATTCTGGGGCGCAGCACCATTGTGGGAAAACCACTAGCACTACTTCTATTAGAAAAAGGCCGCGACGGGGATGCCACCGTTACAGTCTGCCACAGCCGCACCCAACAACTGTCTGAGATTACGCGGAGTGCGGATATTCTGGTAGCGGCGATCGGACAGCCTAGATTTGTCCGTGCGGAGATGGTCAAACCAGGCGCCGTCGTCGTGGATGTCGGCATTAATCGCCTGCCCAACGGGACTATCGTTGGCGATGTGGATCACGAGTCGGTGGCGGAAATTGCGTCCGCGATAACCCCTGTACCAGGCGGAGTTGGCCCCATGACGGTTGCCATGCTCTTGCACAATACCCTCCGCGCCGCCGAACTGCAACACGGCTGGGTTACGCCCGCCGCCTCTGACAGGCCGGGCTAGTCCGCAACGGAATCCGCAGTTCAGGGCTAACGCTCAGGGGCGAGCCGGCGTCGCAGTTCCTCGGCTACAGCGCGGATCGGCAAGCGGATTTGCTGGCAGTCGTCGCGGTTCCGCAGCGTCACCGTGTCATCCTGCAAAGACTGGCTGTCAATGGTGATGCAAAACGGTGTACCTGCCTCATCCTGGCGACGATACCGCCGACCGATCGCCCCTTTGTCGTCGTAGTAGACGACAAACTCCCGCTTGAGTTCGCGGTACAAGGCGTAAGCCTTTTCCGGCATACCGTCGCGGTTCACTAAAGGCAGGACAGCAGCTTTGATTGGTGCCAGACGGGGATGGAAACGCAAGACTGTGCGGGGTTCGCCACCCACCGTGTCTTCTGCATAAGCTTCGCAGATGGCGGCCAGGGCAAACCGATCGACTCCCGCTGATGGCTCAATGACGTGGGGTAAGAACTGATAGCGCGCCAGTTGCTCGGCCGCGGGCTGTGTTTTGAGCCAGTCTTTGAACGAACTGAAGCCGAGTTGCTGTTTGTCGCGTTCCCAGGCATCCTCGTCGAAGTAGGCAAGGTTTTCGCCGCTATATTGCTGGTGTTGGCGCAAGTCGTAGTCGCCGCGGTGGGCTACTCCCTCGAGTTCCTGAGGCTCATCAGCGAACGGGAAGAGATATTCGATGTCCGTGGTGCCGCAGGAATAGTGCGCCAATTCCTCGGGCCCTTGCTCCCGCGGGCGCAACCGCTCGGAACGAATACCCAGTTGCATGTACCAGCGAATCCGCACCTCGCGCCAAAAACGGTACCACTTGGCCGATTCGCTGGGATGGCAGAAGAACTCGATTTCCATTTGCTCAAATTCACGGCTGCGGAAGGTAAAGTGGCGGGGATTGATTTCGTTGCGAAACGCCTTGCCAACCTGCGCGATACCGAAGGGGAGCTTGACACGCGCGGTGTTTAGGACGTTGACGAAATTGACGAAAATACCCTGGGCAGTTTCCGGTCGCAGGTAGGCCACCGCGCTGGCGTCTTCGGCGGCACCAATGAAGGTTCGGAACATGAGATTAAACTTCCGGGGTTCCGATAATTGACCTGGGCAACCTGGTTCAGGACACGGCCTGGGCCACGAAGCAGGAGCTTGCAGAACATTGACAATGGCTAGCACCGACAAGCCGCGGGGCAGCTTTTGTTTTTTGAGTAAGCGAGCATGTTCCACGTCAAACAGCTTTTGCGCCTCGTGGGGATCATCCGCTTGGTATGCCAGTACCACGCTCGGAGGTGGCATGCTACCCGGCGCTGCTGACTGATATTGGCCCAACGCGGTCTCGGGCACCAAAGCCACCAAAAACACCTTATCGGCGCGAAACCGTCGCTTACACACAGCACACTCCGTCATCCAGTCCACAAAACCGGCCACATGGCCGCTAGCTTCCCACACTCGCGGGTTCATAATGATAGCGCAGTCCAGCCCAACCATTTGCAATTCTTCGCCATCCGGCCCCGGCGGCGGATCGAGCACCATATCGCGCCACCAGGCTTCCTTAATGTTGCGCTTGAGTTCCACACCCAGCGGACCGTAATCCCAGAAGCCGTTCAATCCGCCGTAAATCTCGCTCGAAGGATAAATGAAGCCCCGCCGCTTGCACACAGCGACGATCTTTTCCATGTCCATATACCGCACCTCGTTTCCGGGTTCACAAGGTAGCTCGGTCGTTCAGACAAAACCGTGGCATCATGTTTTAGCCTATCCTACGGCCTTTGGCAGCGCGAGCTCGCTGCTCTTAATTCACGCTGGGCCTGGCGAGTTGGGAACGGGCAGTACCAGCATACCTCGTCGGGCTGGCTTGGTCCGAAACAAACGCTTGGTCCGGGCTACGGTGCGTAAGAGACGTATCCGCAACTCGCCAAACGCACTAGAATATCGAATAGACAAGAGGTCAAGCCAGGCTGTGAAAAGAACGGTGTGCTTGCCGCCCTGGCTTTTCCGAGGGCTTTGCTATGGAAAAATGGCTTACACTGGGATCGATCATTGTCAGTTGCTTGGTGTTGGGAGTGTTCTTGCTCGACATCATCGTTGGCTTTCCGTTTCACCGCAGCATTTTCTTGGACATTTGTGCCATGCTTGCGGCGGGACTGATAGCCTATCTTTCCTGGGACGTGTACCGCGAGGTAACGTGAGGAAATCGCCATGCGCTTCTGGCTGACGCTGGTTATTGGAACAATTACGGTCAGTAGCGTGTTGTCTTGGCTCTACTTGCGAATGGAAGCGGCTCCCCATCCAGCCATCCAGATGCAATCGGAAACTGGGGCGGTGCCGTGCTTGGAAGTAGTCGGGCACCAATTCGCAGGGGATCCCAAGACGGTGGCGCTGCAGCACGAAAAGTCGCAAATGGATGTGGAATACCGCCAGAGCATTGCGGTGGCAAATCAGGGCGAAGGCGAGTTAATGCTGACGGTCGCTCGCAGGACGTGCGGCTGCGTGAAAAACGTTTTCCTGGACGACGTGCCGATGCCGGAAGGATTGCCATTATTCGTGCCACCCAAGGGACAGAAACAGCTTCACATCGTGTGGAAATACGAGACCAACGTAACTCAGTCCGACCGAGATCGCCGATTTGCCGTCGAATTTATCACCAATGACCCGGAGACGCCGGTATTTCGTGTCGAAATTACCACGCATGTAGTGCGCTGAAAGCAAGGAAGCCTCGATAGCAAAGGAAGGCCGGCCATGCCTAGGGTGGGAGAGCGTCTAGCCATCGTAGGGCTGTTATTCGCCACACCAGTCGCCGTTGTGGTAACTGCTGGCGGGTATTACTGGTGGGCAGAAAACGTGAAGGAGGAGCCGCGGCTGGTTGCACGGCGGGCAGTGAACCCGCGTTACGATCCCGCAGAACAAGTGCGCCGCGCTTGGCAAGAACCTCCGCCAGAGTTGGTGCTGGCGTTCTCCGGGCAGATGTACGGCTATTTACAGCCCTGCGGATGTTCGCGGCCGCAAGTGGGGGGATTGGAGCGGCGTTACGAGCTGACACAACGGTTGCGTCAATTCGGTTGGCCCGTAGTCGGTTTTGATCTCGGCGATTTGGCTCGTCTGCGTTACGAAATCAAACAAGGTGTGCCTGCCTTGGTGGAACAAGCGCGCCTCAAATACGAAACTGCCTGGAAGATGCTCCATCACCTCGGCTGGCAAGCTGTCGGCCTTGGCCCTGAGGAACTGCTGTTTCCTCTTGAGGAAGTCCTGGGATGGGCGCTCAACACTCGGCCACCCACTCTGATTGGCACCAATCTGGACTGGCCTGAAATGCACGAAGTGGCTGCTTACCAGCGGTTTTTGCTTCTCGAAATCCCCACTGACTTAAGCCCCTCTTCCCCTTCCCAGCTATTAGTGCCGCAGCCCATATTCTCCACCTCTCCTGGAGCCGCCGCGAGCTCAGGACGGTCCTCACCTCGGCGGACTTGGCGTGTCGCCTGCTTGTCCGTGATTCAGGAAAGCCAACTCAAGAAACTCCGGGAACAAGCGCCCAAAGAACTGCTTCAACGTTTCTCGCCTGCCGAGGTTGCCTTGGCCAACGCCTGGCGCGACCTAAGCCGACGCCGGCCTAATTTGGTTATCTTACTCCATCACGGAACCCCAGAGGAAGCAAAACAACTGGCCCAGAAGTTCGGTTGGATTCACATCATCGTCAACCGCGACGAAACAGATGTGGCCTCGACTCTTGCCGACGAACTGCCCTCCGCCGGCCTTGATTCTCTACCCAATTACCCGTCTTTCCTAAATCGCTTGCTTATCCGCGTAGGCCATAAGGGGAAGGCTGTCGGTCTGGTAGCGGTGCGTTCGAGTCGGTCGCCATCTTTTCCCGATCCGGACGCACTGCCTGCTTACCGCTTCGATTACCGCATGGTCGAGCTAATCGAATCGCTCGAACCAATCAGCGACGGGAGTAATCCCGTTCGGGAACTGATGAAGGAATACGTTTACCAGGTTTACGCCCGCCAACTGTTACAGCAGTGGGTAGCTCAGCGTCAGGTTAGCCACCAGCAACAGTTAGACCAACCAGGCGCTGCTTTTGTAGGGGCTGCGGCCTGCGCTGAATGTCATCGCAGTGCTTGCCAGGTCTGGAACAATTCCAAGCACAGCCAGGCTTACGCTGCCCTAGCGAAGTACGGCCAACCGCACATCGTCCTCCAGCGCAATGGCCGTTCGGTAACCATCGGTCGGCAATATGACCCTGAGTGCCTTATTTGCCACACAACCGGCTTTGAATATAAGACTGGTTTCCGCAGCGAAACGGAGACGCCGCATCTGTTAGCGAATGGCTGCGAGAACTGTCATGGCCCGGCGAGCTTGCACGTTCAATTTCCCAAGGAAGCTAAATATTGGCAGCCTCTGCAACGCAAAGCCTCGGCCAATCTTTGTATCTCCTGCCACGACTCCGAAAATGACCCACATTTCGACTTTGCCAAGTACTGGCCCAAGATTATGCACAAGAAGGACTGACGGTGCGAATGCTCGGCTAAACTCGTCTTCACGGAAACCTTGCCGAAAATACATGTCTCCGATCTAAACCATCGCTATGTAGAGCAACGCAACGATGCCCTTTTGCGTGGACGTTCCTTAACGCCTTACATAACATTGTAATGGTGATCGGGAGCTGCCGGGCCAAATAGCGGAACGTGCGATTCACTGCTTTCCTTGCTCTACAGCGGAAAGACGCCTCGATGCTCATTAGATGCCAGGCTGACCCAGCCGCGGGAGTGGCGGAATTGGCAGACGCGCCAGGTTGAGGGCCTGGTGGGAATTACATCCCGTGTGGGTTCGAGTCCCACCTCCCGCATTAATTTGTATCCAGGGAATGTGATCCGTTGTCGGCGCTCGTGATTGTGAAAGTCGTTGGCATCGGCAGCAGGTACGAGATGCACGTCAGTCCCGTGTTGGTATCGGGACGGTTGAGCTGTTGTGAGAAGTTACGGCGCGAGTGGCTGATACCGGCCGCTTCTGCGCAAGCTGCACCCGACTTTGCACGCCGCTCGAAAGGTGTCCCGGAATGAGAGCGCCATCTTCACGGCTGGCTGCCGTCAGCTGCGCCCTGTCGCTGCTAGGGAGCGCACGCGGATTGCAACATGAGCAGATTCGTATGGCGTGAGATGAGGTACGAGCACCATCAAAAAGCTGTTTACTGTCGCTCACAGTGGAGATTCGGCTTGCGAAGATCGCTGGTTTGGCTATGAGCATGGTTCTCGTGAGCCGAGGAAGCCAACCTCGCGGCTTCCAGGTGTCATGGCGACGGCTTGCGGACAAAGAGGAGAATCGCTGTGGAACTGGCGTGTTCAACTTTCGCATTTACGCGCTACAGCCTCGAGGATGCCCTGCGCAGCATGGTAGAACTAGGTTACTCGCGTGCAGAGCTGGCGATCCAGCCACAAAGTCGCCACTTGACTGCTGAGCAAATCTGCCAGGACTTTGAGGGCTGCCTCGAACGTTTGCGGGGCATACATGGGATAACGCCTGGCGCGTTTTTAGTTGAGTTGGCCAGTCCGGAGTTGAGGTTGTGGCAGCGGCAATTTCCGGAGGTGTGCCGCTTGGCGAACTTGCTGGGCGTGGTAACGGTAACCGTGGTTGCAGGGCACCGAGGCAGCGATTGGTCAAAAGAGGTGCAACGTTTGCGACAGATCGTGGCCTGGGCATTCCCGTACGGCGTTGTTGTTTGCGTAGAGACACAACTCGGCAGATGGACCGAAAGCCCAGAGGCCGCTGTGGAGCTGTGCCGATGTGTGCCTGGCCTGCGTCTGACGTTAGATCCGAGCCATTACCTGTGTCAAGGAGTCTCAGAAAAAGCTCTGGATTGCCTTTATCCTTACGTGCATCATGTCCAGTTGCGCGACAGTGGCCAAACTCCGGACAAACTCCAGGTGCGAACGGGCCAGGGGCAAATGCCTTTCAGCCGCATTATCCAGCAGCTGCGGCGTTACGAATATCGTGGCCTGATCACCGTGGAAATGTTCGACGAGCCACCGCCAGCGTTCCCATTGGAGCCAGAGCTGCGCACACTGCGCTTGCTGCTAGCAGGTATGATCTAAATCGTGGGTCTAACTGGGACTTCATGAAAGAGTCGGCGCAAACCCAGTGCTTGCCGGAGACTTCAGATTAGCTATAATTTCAATGGACTGAAGCAGCTTGCTGGTTCGCTGCATGCGGAAAAATTGTGAAAAATTGGACAGTGGTCTTGACGATGGGGAGACTGGCCGTTACGTTGAATAGCAGCAAGGGAAATAGGATTGCGAACGGCAGAAAGGAAGCCGCTGCGAACCGTCGATCGATTTCGAGCTGAACGGGACGAACTGAGCAGAAATCGCCTTGTTCTTTACTAGAGAGCCGCGCGTTCCTGGGCAGTAAAAACTGGTGGGCTAACCAGCGGCAAACTGCCCGAAGCGGGCTCTGGGAGCGTTTGCACCTCTGGTGAGGGCCCTGGTCTTCAAAACCAGTGGGCGCATTGAAGAAATGCGCCAGTGGGTTCGATTCCCATACGCTCCCGCCATGCTCGGAGCCGAGGGCCAGCTTTGAGCGTCAGTCAGGTCGCCTGCTGCCCCATACGTGCGGGCGGGGATTCACGGCGGAAGAATCGCGAAACTCTTAGTACGCGCCGCCGGAACTGCAACAGCTTACTACGACAATGCCTTTTGCTCAGGCAGTGGCGGGGTCATTCGATGCGGTGGTCGTGGAAGAAGCGGGCATTCGCATCTTCCGCGAGCCGGTCGTGTATTTGATCGCACGCCAGACAATTGCCGAAAGCGAACTGCAGCGCTTCCTTGCGGAGCACGGGATTGCCTGGGAAACCGATACCGAGGTCGCGGCAGAATGCCTTGTGGAAACGGCTGGGCGCATTTGCTACATGAGCTTTGCTCGTCCCCGCCCTGGAGGAAACGCTGCCTATATTCGGCATATCTTGGAAGCAGGTCACGGCTCCGTGCTAGAACACGCCGTCTGGAGTATGCTCTTTGTCGGTGTAAGCCGAGCCTTGACCCACGAACTGGTGCGGCACCGCGCAGGCTTTGGCTATTCGCAACTAAGCCAGCGCTACGTGGACGAATCGGTCGCGGAGTATGTCGAGCCAAAGGTCATTGCGGAAGATCCCGAATTGCATCGGCTTTGGGTGGAAACTATTGCCAGGACCCACCAGGCCTATGTACAATTAGCGGAAAAATTGCTAGAAAAATTCCGCGATGAACCGGATCGCACGCTGCGACGTAAATTAGCTAGGCAGGCAGCCCGCAGCGTGTTACCCAATGCGACCGAGACGAAGATTTTTGTTACCGCGAATGCTCGAGCCTGGCGCCACTTTATTGAGATGCGCGCCAGTCGCTGGGCAGACGTCGAAATCCGGCAGCTAGCCGTCAAGGTGTTGCGCCTCTTGCAGCAGGAAGCGCCGCACCTGTTCGGCGACTACGAATTGCGAGCTTTGCCGGATGGCACATACGAAGCCATTACCCCGTATCGCAAAGTCTAACCAAGAAGTTCGGGATCGGACTGGCGACTGAGGGGCCAGTGTGATCCCACCCTAGTGATGAGGTGAAGTGAGGAGTCCTATGAGCACCACAATGCCAGAAGTGTTGGATCAGATTCAAGAAGGCATCCTCGAGATGCATCCGAAGGGCTTCGGCTTCCTGCGCCAGCCAGGTCGGCGTCTGGAAGGGAGCACCGGGGACGTGTACGTCCCAGCGCCGCTGATTATCAAGTACGGCTTGCGCGAAGGGATGTGGATAGCCGGGAAGTTGATGGAAGGCAATGGCGTGGGGCCCCGGCTGGCCACTGTCGAGGCCATTGAAGGCCAGCCCCCTGAGTTGCTCAAGCGGCGTGATTTCGACAAGCTCACGCCCATTGACCCCAATTACTGGCTCCGCCTGGAAACCGGGCCGCAACCGCTGACCACCCGCGTTATTGACTTGCTCTGCCCCATCGGCAAAGGTCAGCGTGGTTTGATTGTCGCTCCGCCTCGGTCGGGCAAGACGATCCTCTTGCAACATATCGCCCAGGCCGTGGCTAAGAATCATCCCGACGTCAAAGTCATGGTGCTGCTGGTGGATGAACGGCCTGAGGAAGTTACCGAAATGAAGCGTTCCATCCCCGGCGATGTCTTTGCCTCCAGCAATGACAATCGCTCGGCCGAACATATTCGCCTGGCGGAGATGGTCTTTGAGCGGGCCAAGCGATTGGCAGAAATGGGGCACGATGTCTTCCTGTTGCTGGACAGCCTGACCCGACTCGCTCGAGCCTACAACAAGCAGATTGACTCGGGCGGCAAGATCATGTCCGGCGGTCTGGACGTGCGGGCCCTGGAAGTGCCACGTCGGCTCTTTGGTACTGCCCGCGCTTTCGAGGAGGGCGGCTCGCTCACCGTCATCGCCACCTGCTTGGTCGAAACCGGTTCCCGGATGGACGACATCATCTTCGAGGAGTTCAAGGGCACCGGTAACCTCGAAATCGTCCTGGATCGCAAACTCGCGGAACGCCGCGTCTTCCCGGCCATCAGCATTCCGCAGTCCGGCACCCGCAAGGAGGAGCGGCTCTTCCCGCCGCAGATGTACCAGCAGATTGTCTTGCTCCGCCGGGCTTTGTCAGCAATGAAGCCAGTCGAAGCCATGGAAATGCTGGTGCAGATGCTGCCCAAGTACCAGAGCAATGCTGAGTTCCTGGCTCGCGTCGGCGAATTTGCCGCTTTGTCCAGCGAGTGAATACCCAGTCGGATTTCTCGATACGTCGCATGCGATGGGCTTGTGGACACGCGCTTCCGAACCGGCCCATTTGAGACGAGCCCAACACTTAGCTAGCTAATCAGGAATTTTGGGGGCAGGTTCTTTGCCTGCCCCTTTTCTTGAACGGCGCAATGCAAGGCTTTTTTCCATGCAACGGACGCTGGTGCTATGCAAACCAGATGCTATCCACCGGCGTTTGGTCGGTGCGATTGTGCAGCGCTTGGAAAACAAAGGGCTGCGTTTAGTCGCGGCCAAACTGCTTCATGCCAACCGGGCGCTGGCCGAGCGGCACTATGCCGTACATCGTGGCAAGCCCTTTTACGAATCGTTACTCAATTTCATTACCAGTGGGCCAACCTTGGCCATGGTCTGGGAAGGTCGGGAAGCCGTTCAGGTAGTGCGAGCGCTGCTCGGCCCGACGGACGGCGTGAAGGCGCCGCCTGGCACGATTCGCGGCGATTTTTCCTTGAGCGTGCAGAACAATCTCGTTCATGCCAGCGATAGCCCCGAAACCGCCGAACAGGAAATCGCCTTGTGGTTTGCCCCCGAAGAACTGGTTGCCTGGGAGCCGTGCGATGAGCGCTGGACCGGAGCCACTGCGGGATAAGTCGCCACCCCTTTTGCCGCAACAAAGTCCTGGCAACTTTCCTGCCGAACCTCCGGATAATTCGCCCACTTCCGATCGCTCGGTGTCTGCTAGTCAAAGCAGCGCGCCCCCAGAACCAACTAATCCCTTTTACGCTCTGCTGTTGGTCAGCAGCGTCGCATTCGTGCTGACGAGTCTGGCTCTCGCGCTAGTACCCTGGCCAGAATTGCCGCGCTGGTTACAGCAGCACGGCTGGCAGATTGTGCTGGCAGAAATGGCCTTGGTCGTCGTGACCGGTTTGGCTAGCATGGCTCTGGACCGTTGGCGGTTCCGGCGGAAACGCCACGACTGCGCAAAACAATAGCTTACTCGTTATGCTTTTGCTGGAAAAGGATGCAGCAGCGGCTTGCGAAAATGGGATGTTTGTGCCACAATGATCCGCACCCAGCGCGTTGGCTAGAGCATGGATATCTCACGCGGGAGGTCGCCATGACCCGGCATATCCCCTCCGACCGTGATGCCATCCGCAAGGAAATCGAAGAGCTGCGCCGAGTTATCGAATATCACAACTACAAGTACTATGTAGAGAACAGCCCCGAAATCTCCGATCTGGAATTCGACCGTTTGATGGAGCGGTTGAAAAAGCTCGAGAAACAATACCCCGAGTTTCAGTCGCCGGACAGCCCGACACAAAAAGTGGGTGGCCAACCGATTGAGGGTTTCAAACACGTTCGCCATGACCCGCCGATGTTGTCCATTGAAAACACTTACAGCGAAACGGAGCTGCGGGATTTCGATGCCCGCGTTCGCCGCTTGCTGCAGCCCGAGCGCCCGCAGTACGTGGTCGAGCACAAGATTGATGGCGTGTCGGTGGCCGTGATTTACGAAGAGGGTCGGCTGGTGTTGGGTGCGACCCGAGGCGACGGCGAAACAGGCGACGACATTACGCACAACATTCGCACGGTCCGGGGCCTACCGTTGCGCCTGCGCACCGACAAACACAAACCGCCTCCGCGCCTGGAAGTCCGCGGCGAGGTGTATATGACCAACGCCGACCTTGCCCACGTCAATGCCTTGCAAAAGCAACGCGGGGAGCGCCCCTTCGCCAATCCGCGTAATGCCGCGGCAGGCAGTCTAAAGCTGCTCGACCCAAAGATTTGTGCCGAACGACGCCTGCGATTTTTTGCTCACTCGGAGGGAGCCACCCAGGAATTGCCCGTGCCCGGCCACGTAGATTTTCTGCGTTATTTACGCGAACTGGGGCTGCCGGTTGTCCCGCACGCCGGGCCGTTTGACCGCATTGACAATGTCATCGCCTGGTGCGATGCCGAAATGCAACGCCGCCATGAGCTTGAATACGAAACCGATGGCTTTGTGGTGAAAGTCAACGATTATCAGCAACGTGACAGGCTCGGTTTCACCAGCAAAGCGCCGCGCTGGGCTATTGCTTACAAAATCGAGCTATGGCAAGCCAGCACCAGAATCAAAAATATCTTCGTCCAGGTGGGCAAAACCGGCGTGCTTACGCCTGTCGCCGAACTGGAACCCGTGCAGATTGCTGGCACTACCGTTTCTAGAGTCAGTCTTCACAATGCCGACGAAATCAAACGCAAAGATATCCATATTGGCGATTGGGTGGTCGTCGAAAAAGCCGGCAAGATTATTCCCCACGTTGTCCGCGTCGAAAGTGAAAAGCGCACCGGCCAGGAAAAACCATATCACTTCCCCAATCGCTGCCCCGCATGTCATGAACCAGTGGTGCGCGATGAAGGCGGCGTGTACATTCGTTGTGTGAATCCGAATTGTCCGGCTCAACTCAAGGAGCGGATCATTTTCTGGGCCAGCCGCTCGGCCATGGACATTGAAGGATTGGGACCAGCGGTGGTGGACGCCCTGGTGGATCGCGGCCTGGTGCGTTCCATTGCTGACCTCTACCGTCTCAGCTTGCAACAATTAAGCGAAGTGATTCTGAGCGAAGGGAGCAAACAGCGGATCAGCAAAAAGGCGCAAACCATTCTGCAGGGTCTGGAAGCAAGCAAGCATCGGGGATTGGCACGCGTCCTCACCGGATTGGGCATCCGCCATGTCGGGGAGCGCAACGCCCAGCTCCTCGCTGACACTTTCGGTTCCATAGATCGCCTGGCCTAGGCGAGCCAAGAGGAAATCGCCCAGGTTCCAGGGATTGGTGATGTGGTCGCCCAAAGTGTCTACGGGTTCTTCCATAGTCCGCAGGGGCGCAAGCTGATCCATGAGCTCAAGGAACTGGGCGTGGAGATGGTCGAAAAACGCAAAGTCGCAACAGGCGGTCCACTTGCTGGCAAAACCATCGTGGTCACCGGTACGTTGAAGAATTTTTCGCGGAAGGAAATCGAAGACTTGATCCATCAGCTGGGTGGCAAACCATCTGGTTCGGTCTCCCGCAACACTGATTTCGTTATTGTCGGCGAGGAGCCGGGCATTAAACTAGAAAAAGCACGCCAGCTCGGCGTCCAGACTCTCACCGAAGAGGAATTCCTCCACCTAATCGGACGAAAATGATTCGTTGCTGCCCTCTGGCCCATCCGAGCAGCCGCAGACTTTTGGCTATTCCTCTGAGAACCGCGCTTGTCCGTACAAAAGAAGCCGCCATGTATCGCATAACGCTGGTGGTAGCCACGTGCTGCTTGTGTGCTCTGGGGTACTCCTTGGAGCAAGAGGACCTAACGAAGGCCTCTCGGAAAGCTTTGCTTCGGGCTACGCAGTTTCTGCACGAAAAGGTGAGCGTGCAGGGGACATATCTCTGGAGCTACAGCGCGGACTTGCAGCAGCGTCGAGGCGAACTTCCAGCGACGGCGACCCAGGGATGGGTGCAGCCTCCAGGAACCCCAGCAGTGGCTCTGGCCTTCTTGCACGCTTACGAGGCCACCGGGGACAGGATCCATTTGGAAGCGGCTCGAGCATCGGCATATGCCCTGGTTGATACGCAGCTGGCTTCTGGTGGCTGGGATTATTGGGTGGATTTTGAACCGCAACAGCATGACCGGTGGTTTTACCGCAAAAAGGTGGATGCCGGTCAAACGAATGCTGGCGGGCAACGTAGCACTACGACCTACGATGACGACACCACTCAAAGCGCCTTGCGGTTTCTGCTGGCGATGGATCGCACTCTGCAGGGGCAAGATCCCAATATCCGCCGCGCCATCGAATTCGGTTTGGCTCGTCTCCTCGACGCACAGTACGACAATGGTGCCTGGCCGCAACGTTTCCAGGGCCGGCTCCCACAGGTGCCTAACCCTCGCGCTCAAGCACACTTTCCTCGCGATTGGTCCCGAACCCATCCCGGCAAAGGATACAATTACGCCCACTTCTATACGTTGAACGACCGCGTGATGGAGACGATTATCCTGACTTTGTTGCAGGCGCATGAGCTTTACCGCAATCCAGCCTATTTGCGGGCAGCAGTTAGGGGAGGAGAGTTCTTGCTGCTGGCGCAAATGCCAGAACCACAACCGGCCTGGGCCCAGCAATACAATTTCGCTGTGCAACCAGCGTGGGCTCGCGCTTTTGAGCCTCCCGCCATCGCCTCTGCGGAATCGGCCAGCGCTATGCGCGCACTTATCACGCTGTACCTGGCTACTGGCGAAGACCGATTTATTCAGCCTGTTTTCAAAGCTGCGGCCTGGTTACAACGTTCGCGATTACCCAACGGTGCCTGGGCCAGGTTCTACGAGCTGCAAACTAATCGTCCACTTTACTTCAACAAACGCTACCAGCTGGTGTATAGCGATAACGATTTACCCACCCACTACGCTTTCCGTGGTGACTTTGGCATTCCTGGCTTGCTACGCGATCTGGAGCGGCTGCAGCGGCTCGGTCGGGAGAAGTATTTGGCCCAAAGAATGCGAAAGCCCAGCCCCGACGAATTAAGGCAACGTCTCCGTTCGTTACACGGACAGGTTCGTGACATCATTCAATCCCAGGACGCTGCAGGTTGCTGGTTGCAGAACAACGAAATACGCACCAGTCTTTTCATCCGTAACATAGAAATACTCGCGGAATATCTGCGATTGGCGAGAGCCCTTGCGAATACCTCGCAATAGGCAATCGTCCGATGCCCAGTGACGCTTTACCACCACGCTGTCCAGTGTTCTCACAAAACCAGAAAGGAGACCGCATTGAATCCAGTAAGGTTTGTGATGCTGGGAGGATTTTTGGGAGCAGGGAAGACAACAGCACTCCTGTGGCTAGCGCGGCATCACCTAGCGGAGGGACGGCGAGTCGCGTTGATCGCCAATGATCAAGCCGATAACCTTGTGGATACGGCACTGTTTCGCACGGTAGCTGCGGCTTCGGAGGTAGCAGGGGGCTGTTTTTGCTGCCGTCTGAACGACCTGTTGCGTGTGGCGGAACAACTCAGCGCCCAAGAACGCCCCGAAGTGATTTTTGCTGAACCTGTCGGCAGCTGTACGGATCTGGTAGCGACTGTCGTCCAACCTCTCAAACGCCTTTACCAAGAGCGCTACAGTATCGCCCCGTACGTGGTCCTGCTCGATCCGCAGCGAGCCAAACGAATCTTGAGTGGTGAACGATTCGGCGGCTTTTCCCCGAAAGTCGCCTATATCTTCCACAAACAGCTTGAAGAAGCAGACGCCATCGCCATCAATAAGCTCGATACCCTCACCGACAAAGAGCGCGACGAACTGCGGCAGCTTATCACACGCCAGTATCCCGATAAGCCACTGCTGTTTATCGCGGCCCGCACGGGCGAGGGCATGGAAGAATTGGTCCGGTTCCAAGAACAGGAGGGGCGTTTCGGGGTGCACATCGCTGAGGTGGACTATGACACTTACGCCGAAGGCGAAGCGGAACTAGGTTGGCTAAACGCGATTGCCGATCTCCATGCGTCCCAGCCGTGGGTTCCTGGTGACCTGCTGACTGCGATTCTGCACCGAATCCACGAGTCGCTAACGATCCAGGCAGCGGAAATTGCCCATCTGAAGGGATTGCTGCACACATCCAGTGGCAGCAGTGTAGCACACCTGGTACAAATCCAGGGACGGGTGGAATTATCACGTTCCTGTGCAACACCGACACAACAGGGTCAACTGGTGTTCAACGCCCGTGTGGCCTGTGATCCCGAAGCGCTCTGGAACACCGTGCATAACGCCATGGAGGCGATTGCCAGTGACTATGGGCTGTCAGTGAACTGGCGTACTGTTCAACGGTTTCGCCCAGCGCGTCCCGTGCCTGTGCAACGCTACGCTGAGGCGATTTAAAAGTCGGAGCCTGCGGCAACTTCAACCGGCCATAGGCAAGAAACGCCCGACCGTTTCTTGGGCAGCGGTATGTTGCATGCCCTCGTATCCCAGGGACGTCTATTCAGTGCGGAGAGTCAGGCCTCAGAAAACGGTTCGAGGCGGATGGCAGCGACTTTGTATTCGGGAATCTTGGCGACGGGGTCGAGAGCGGCATGAGTGAGGTTGTTGACGTTGGCACTTCCAGGAAAGTGGAAGTTGCCGAAGACGACACCCCGGGCCACGCGTCCAGTGATGTGTACCCAGGCAACCATTTTCCCACGCCTCGACCATAAAAGGACACGCTGCCCCTCAGTCACGCCAAATTTTGCTGCGTCTTCAGGATGGACTTCGACGAATGGTCTTGGGCACAACTGGCTCACTGTGCTACGCCGCGTGAGTTCGCCACCGTGCCAGTGATACAGCACTCGCCCAGTAGTAAGCAGCAAGGGAAATTCAGGGTCTGGCCATTCGGCAGGCGGCAGGTGTTCAACGACATGAAAGCGAGCGCGGCCTCGTGGAAAACCGTGGACAAAGAGGATGGGCGTGCCAGGATGGTCTTTGTCGGGGACGGGCCAATGGAGCGATTCGCCATGTTCCAGGCGGGCATGGCTGATGCCGGCGTAAATGGGATTAAGCGCGGCCAACTCGTCGAAGATGGCCGAGGGATGTGCGTACGACCAAGCAGCCATGCGGCCGGCTGGGTAACGCCCTTGCCGAGCCAGGACGCGCTGCGCCAAGTCCGCGATAATTTCCCAGTCCGGGCGTGCCTGCGGTATCGGGTCAAGGGCTTGGCAAACCAGTTGTACGCGCCTTTCGGTGTTGGTGAATGTTCCCGACTTTTCCGCAAAAGAGACCCCAGGCAGCACTATATCAGCGAACTCAGAGGTTTCCGAGGGAAAAATTTCCTGCAGAATGAGCAGTTCTCCCTGCGCTAGGTGCTGGCGTGTGTGAGACAGGTCAGGTTCGGTCATCGCGAGGTCTTCCCCGAGTACATAAAGCGCACGAAGTTTGCCCCGACCAAACTGCTGGACCATTTCGGTCACCGTCAAGCCGGGATTAGCCGACAATCCGAGCGTCGGGCTTACGTCCGTGCGGCGCAAAACAGGCTGCAGTGACCAGGCCGCATCAAATTTTCGCACGACACTGGCGTCGGTAACCGGCTGATACCCAGGGAAAACGTTGGGCAGGGCACCGACATCACAAGCGCCTTGCACATTGTTTTGGCCCCGTAGCGGATTGACCCCGCCACCAGGAACTCCGAGATTGCCTAACAGCATTTGCAAATTCGCCAGGGCCAGCACATTCATCACCCCAGTCGTATGCTGGGTAATTCCCATGGCCCAGATGGCGGCCATCGGTTTGTGGTGAGCCAAAATTTTTGCCGCACGAACCAACAGCGTGGGAGATACACCCGTGATCGCGGCGACATGTTCCGGCGGATAAGCATGTAGCGAAGCAGCAAAGGCTGCGAAGTTCTCACAATGCTTAGCAATGAACGAGACATCATGCCAGCCGTTCTTGAGGATGATGTGCATGATGCCGTTGAGCAGGGCGGCATCTGTGCCTGGCAGGTGTTGCAAGTGCACGGCGGCGTACTCGGTGATGTCAATGCGGCGAGGGTCGGCAACGACCAAAGGAATACCCCGACGCAGAATAGCTTGCCGCAGCTGGCTGCCGAAGACGGGATGCTGTTCAGTAACATTGGAACCAATAATGAACAATGCCTGGGCCTGCTCAGTTACATCACGCATAGTGTTACTCATCGCCCCACTGCCGAACGCCATGCTTAGCCCTGCCACTGTCGAAGCATGGCACAACCGCGCACAGTGATCGACATTATGAGTGCCCAGCACCTGGCGTGCAAACTTTTGCATCAAATAGTTTTCTTCGTTGGTGCACTTGGCGGAAGAGAGGACGCCAATGGCGTCACCACCTGACTCCTGCCAAATGGCGGTCAGTTTTTCCGCTGCCAAATTCAGGGCCGTCTCCCAATCTACCTCGACCCATTGGCGTTCCTCAACCGATGCCTGGTTTTTAGCCTTATGTGCAAGCAGATAACGACGGACGCGTGGCTGGGTCAGCCGATCGGGATGGTGAACGTAGTCGTAACCATAGCGGCCTTTGACACACAGATGCAATCCATTGACTGGTGCCCCTGCTTCCCCAGTCGCCCGAATGATGCGATTATTCTTCACATGAAGGTTGAGCCGGCAGCCAACACCACAATAACCGCACACGGTAGGCACGACTTTATCAGGCCGGCCGAGGCCGAGTGACCTGCGATCATCAAGTGCTCCCGTCGGACAATAGGCTGCACATGCACCGCAGGATTCACAGCGCGCTTCCAGCATTGTCGTATCCGAGCCTGCAGCGATACGCGCTTCCGCACCGCGACCCGACACTCCCCAAACAAACCGCCCTTGGATTTCCGCGCATGCGCGTACGCACCGCGTGCACAAAATGCACTTGTTCCAGTCCACCCACACTAGCGGATGCGGGTCGCTGGGTACCGGAAAGCGCGCTGGTGGTATCGCGTCACGAGGCCGTTCCACACCGTAGGTACGCAGCCAATGCTCAAACTCCGTCTCCTGGCATTCGCGGCCCGTATAGCCGGCGTCGTGGTAACGCCGCAGGAGTAGGTACAACACGAATCGGCGGGCCGCTATTACGCTCGGCGTTTCCGTGTAAACGACCATACCGGCCTGGATAGGCGTTGTGCAGGCGGGAACCTGCTTCCGCCAAGCTTCCACCTCTACCAGACACAATCGGCAACTGCCTACGGGCGTTAAGTCCGGGTGGTAACATAAGGTGGGAATGACGAAACCGGCGTGGCGTGCTGCCTGGAGAATTGTCCAGCCGGCAGCAATCTCCACCCACCGTCCATTGATCTGCGCTAGAGCCATAGCCAGTGCTGCCAGGCCTCCTTGCTTACAAGGCGCCCATGCCGAAGAAGACGTTGCGTTTCAGCAAGCGATAAAACCAAAAGTCCTCGGGAATCTCTTCGCCTGGCAAATGTTGACTGTGACGCGGGGCCAGAGCCGAAAGCTCGGCAAAGATGTCACGCCCGCTGTAATCGCGTGCTCCTTGTTCACGGAAGAATTGCACCAGTTCCTGGGGATACTCCAGAATCACGCACCCTTTAGTACGCTCCTTGACGAATTGTTGAAAGCCCCGGAGAAAACGGCTGCCATTGATCACAGGGAAGAGATCGCCGTTGCCGTCTCGCACCGTCTCGCAGGCCACGGAGAGTGGCGGGCACGGTTCGATGCTTCCCTGCGGTCCAATGTGGAAGCCCAGCCCCATCGCTGCCGGGCAGAACGCCTCGCCGTCGGCTGTCCAGTAGCTGTCCACGATCAAAATCGGATGTCGGCGGCGCAGGGCAAGCATTCGCCTTCGTACCTCCAGCAATTGTTCGCGGGTCAGCGCATATTCAGGATGCGGGTCGGCACCGACGGGACGATAAACATAGTACCAGATATACATGGCCCCGCGGCGGATAAAGGTTTCGAGATAGGCATCCGAGAGGCACTCGTCGAGGTTTTGCCGCGTCAGCGTAGTGGCAATGCCGTAAAGCAGCCCGTGCCGCTGCAACCGCGATAGCCCGTCCATCGCCGCCTTGAATACGCCAGTTCCTCGCCGCTGATCATTGTTAGCTGCAAATCCGTCCAAGCTTACTAGC